>NZ_VKHT01001280.1 GCF_014141535.1 Streptomyces alkaliphilus
GGGGGCCGGGGACCGCGGGGGTCCGACCGTTCCTTGCCCCGGTTGTCACGGGGGCGGGTTCTTTCGCGGGCGTGATCGCCGGCGTCGGGATGGGCGCCTCGCCCGCCAGCGGTCGGTGGACCAGGCCGGCGGCCTCGTCCAGGGGGACGCCCAGGTGGGCCAGTTTCAGCGGCAGCCGGGCCTCCACGGGGGCCCGGCGCCGCCAGGCGCGGCCGTACCGGGCACGCAACTGAGCCCGGTAGACCAGTCGGTCCCGTTCCAGGTCGATGACCTGTTCGTAGGATCGCAATTCCCACAGCTTCATCCGTCGCCACAGGCGGAAGGTCGGCAGAGGCGCCAGGAACCAGCGCCAGAACCGCACCCCCTCCATGTGCTTGTCCGCCGTGATGTCGGTGATCCGGCCGATGGCGTGCCGGGCCGCCTCGACGGTGATGATGAAGAGCACCGGGATGATCGCGTGCATCCCCACGGCCAGCGGATCGCCCCAGGCGGCGGCGCCGTTGAACGCCACCGTGGCGGCCGTCAGCAGCCAGGCGGTCTGCCGCAGGAGCGGGAAGGGGATGCGCAGCCAGGTCAGCAGGAGGTCCAGGGCGAGCAGGACGACGATGCCCGCGTCGATCCCGATCGGGAAGAACGGGGCGAAATCCCCGAAACCCTTGCGTTCCGCCAGGTCGCGAACGGCGGCGTAGGAGCCGACGAACCCGATCGTCGCGATGACCACGGCGCCGGCCAGCACGATGCCCACCAGCAGGCGGTGGGAGCGTGTCAACTTGATCGCGGCCACCCGCGAGCCCCTTCCGTGAATCCGACTGGTGTTCCCATCGGGGGCCAAGCCTGGCACACCGAACGGTGCCGTGGACGCCGAGGAGCCGGGTTTTCCGTTCCGTAACGGCGGACCGCACCCCCGCCGGACGGCGTGCCGGTACCCGTCCGCGCCCCGACCGGGGGCTCCCCGCGGGGGCCTTTCCCGCAGATGTCCGCCCCGACGCCGCGAGGTGACGAGGCGTCGGGACGCCGGCGGCACCCGGCCCGGCACCCCGCACCGGTGGTGTCCTCCGCCCCCCGGGATGTTCGCCACCACCCGGAATGCGGACGGGATCCGACCGCATGTCCCGGGAGGGTGGACGGACACCCCACGGGAGAGCCGGCGAAAGGAACCGACCGTCGTGACAGCCCAATCCGCCC
>NZ_VKHT01001281.1 GCF_014141535.1 Streptomyces alkaliphilus
GGGTGAGGAAGGCGGACCAGGCGGCGGGGGAGAGGGTGAGCCGGGCGTCGTGCCGACGCTTGGAGTCGCGGACGTGCACGGCGGTCGGCGCGGTCACGGCGACCTCCACGCAGTCGTCTCCCTCGGAACCGCTGTGACTGCTCTTGAACCAGTGCAGGTCGGTGGTGTCGGTCATCCGTCGCCTCGCATTCTCCGCAGCGGATTCACGGACTCCTCCGGGCTGAGGGCCTGTGAGCGCATCTTGGCATAGCGGAGATGCATGACGCTGATCTCTTTCGCGCCGGCGATGAGTTGGCCGGTCTTCTGCCCCTCGACGTACCCCAACCACTGGTGGTCGGGGGTCTCGACGAGCCGCATGGGGCCGTCGAGACCGGCGTGGTCCGGCTGCCGGGTCGGCATGATCTGCACCTCGACGTTCCACAGCTCCGTGCACGCCAACAGGTGATCGATCAGTTCGGCGGTGACCTCCTCGCCGCCGGTGTGCCGCTCGAACAGGCACTGCTCGATGAGGAAGTGGAACGCCACCGGGGGTGTGCGCCGCAGCAGTTGCTGCCGTTCGGCGCGGGCCGCGAGGCGCTGCTCCAACTCCTCCTCGGTCGGTGGCGGGGGCACCGCGAGGGCGACCGCCCTGGTGTACGCCTCGGTCTGCAACAGGCCGGGGATCAGGCGGCACTCGTAGGTCCACAGGGTGGTCGCCTCCTGTTCGAGCGCCGCCCACTGGTGGAACCAGCGGGCCAGGCCGCGTCGCGGGGCGATGTGCCTGGCCGCCGCCTCCAGCGCGCCGAAGGCGTCCAACACCTCCTCGGCCTGCCGCACGAAGTGCTGTTGGGGCCGCCTGCGTCCCACCTCGACGGACTGCACCGTCTCCCGGGAGAAGCCCACCAGCGGGGCGAGTTCCTCCTGCGTCAGGCCGGCGCGCTGCCGGAACACCTTGAGCACCGCCCCGAACGCCTTGAGCCCCTCCGGGGGTTCGGGCTCCCCGCCGTGCACCGCCACGCGGCCACCTCCTGCCGGTTGTCCTCGACCGAACCGCACCAGGATGGGGAACCCGATCCGACTCTGTCCACGTTGGGTACACGTACGGTGACACGCTGTACGTGTACGGCTCCGGTGGGCGGTGCACCGGGCGGCGGAAAACCGCCGGGCGGTGGGGCGGCGGGCTTTATGAAGGACCAGGGGAAAGA
>NZ_VKHT01001282.1 GCF_014141535.1 Streptomyces alkaliphilus
GGGGAGGAGGCGGTACGCACCGTACGGCGACGGCGGGATCCGGTCGCCCGGGCACGGACCGGGCACGGAGGCACCGGGGGCGCACGATGTGGGGGCGTACGCGCTGGGCGCACCACTCGAAACGGCCCGCCGGCGGCGCGTTCCCGGCCGGAACGCGCCACCGGCGGCTCCCCCGTCCGCCCGGTCGGGGACCAGGGGCTCAGTCGTCCGACTCCAGGGCGGCCCGTACCGCGTCCTCGATGCCGGGGTGGGCGAACCGGAAGCCCGCCTCGAGCAGGCGGCGCGGCACCACCCGCTGGCTGCCCAGCACGTCCGTGGCGAACTCCCCCAGCGCCAGCCGCAGGGCCGGCCCCGGCACCGCGAACACCGTGGGGCGCCCCAGGACCCGCCCCATCGCCGCTGTCGCCTCCCGATTGGTCACCGGCTCCGGCGCGGTCAGGTTCACCGGACCGGAGAGCGCGTCGGGGGTCTCCCGCAGCAGGAAACGCATCGCGGCCACGTGATCGGCGAGGGAGATGTGGCTCCAGTACTGCCGACCGTCGCCCAGACGCCCGCCCGCACCGGCCCGGAAGATCGGGAACAGCCGCCCCCAGGCCCCACCCCGACGGGAGACCACCAGCCCGGTGCGCAGGAAGACGGTGCGCGCCCCGGCCGCGACGGCCGGCTCGGCCGCGGCCTCCCACGCCACGCACACCTCCGGGAGGAAGCCGGTGCCCGGCGGCGCGGACTCGTCCACCCGCCGCTCCCCGGTGTCGCCGTAGAAGCCGATCGCGCTCCCGCACAGGAACACCCGCGGTCCGCTCCCGGACTTCGCGAGCTCCGCGACGGCCCGCGCCACGGCGGTGGTCCCCAGCACCCGACTCTCGCGGATCTCGCGTTTGTAGGACTCCGTCCACCGCCGGTCACCGACACCGGCCCCCGCGAGGTGGACCACCGCGTCACATCCCTCCAGGGCGGAGGCGGTGATCTCCGGATCGCGGGCCCGGGCGTCCCAGCGGGCCTCGTCGGGAGCGGAGGGCGCGCGACGGACGAGGCGGACGACCTCGTGACCGTCCGCCCGCAGGGAACGGACCAGGGCGGTGCCGATCAGCCCGGAGGCGCCGGTGACGGCGACACGGCGCGGCGGGTCCGGCGCGGCCCCGGAGGAGCCCTCCGCGGAGGTTCCGCGGGAGGCGTCGGC
>NZ_VKHT01001283.1 GCF_014141535.1 Streptomyces alkaliphilus
CCCGGAAGCACATCGGTGATCACCGCGATCCGGGTGCCGGAGGGCACCGGTGGGGCGGCGGGTGGACCCGTCGCCGGTCCCCGTCCCCCGCGAACGCACGCGCGGTTCGCGGTCGACGGCGGACCGTCCGGGGGAGACCCGGGGAGAGGCGCCCGGGAGGGACTCGCCGGGGTGCGGGTCAGGCCCGGCGGCGACGGTTGGCCAGCGCGACGAGGGCGCCGCCCGCGACGGCACCGGCTCCCGCCACGGCGGGCACGCCCACTCGCACCGCCTTGCGACCGGTGCGGTAGTCCCGCAGCAGCCAGCCGTGCTCCCGGGCGTGTGCCCGCAGCCGGCCGTCGGGGTTGATCGCGTGCGGCCGGCCCACCAGGGAGAGCATCGGCAGGTCGTTGGCCGAGTCGCTGTAGGCCGCGCAACGGGTCAGGTCCAGGCCCTCGGCGCCGGCGAGCGCGCGCACGGCGACCGCCTTGGCCGGGCCGTGCAGGGGCTCGCCGACCAGCCGGCCGGTGTAGACGCCGTCGATCGACTCGGTCACCGTGCCCAGGGCGCCGGTGAAACCGAGGCGGCGGGCGATGATCCCGGCCATGTCCACGGGGGCGGCGGTCACCAGCCAGACCCGTTCGCCGGCCTCCAGGTGGGCTCCGGCCAGTGCCCGGGTGCCCGGCCAGATGCGTTTGACGAGGTACTCGTCGTAGATCTCCTCGCCGATCTCCATCAGCTCGGAGACCCGGTGGCCGCGCACGATGGACAGGGCGTTGTCCCGGACGTCGGCCATGTGGCCGGCGTTCTCGGAGCCCACGGTCCGGAACCACAGCTGTTGCCAGGCGAAGCGGGCCAACTCCCGCTTGCGGAAGAACTTCCGCTTGTACAGGCCCCGCCCGAAGTGGAAGAGGGCGGCCCCCTGCATGACGGTGTTGTCCAGGTCGAAGAAGGCCGCGGCCCGCGGGTCGGGGGCGGTCGCGGGTGCGGCGAGCGGCTGTCGGTCCGATGTCGCGGGGGACATGCTTCGAGCATAGACGCCCCATCGCCCGGGGCGGGTTGCGTCGTGATGACCCCCGGGCCACCGGCGGGGGAACCCCGGACGGCGGCCCGCCCCCCGCGCCGGGGCGTGCGAGCCGGGGTTGCGCATTGTTGAAGGGGCGCGGTGTGGTGAATCGGCGGCACAATGTGCCTCATGCC
>NZ_VKHT01001284.1 GCF_014141535.1 Streptomyces alkaliphilus
CCACCGAACCCCGGGCACCCGGACCCCGCCGGCGAAGCCGGGACCACCGAGAGGGCACCGCGATGACCACCCTCCACGTCCGCGATCTCGTCAAGGACTACCCGTTGCGCTCCGGTCTGCGCCGCTCCGTGCTGCGGGCCGCCGACCGGGTCTCCTTCACCCTGAGCCCCGGCCGCACCGTCGCCCTGGTCGGGGAATCCGGCTCCGGCAAGTCGACGGTGGCGCGGATGATCGTCCGCCTGGAGCGTCCCACCGGCGGCGTGATCACCGCCCTCGACGACGCCGGCCGTGCCGTGCCCGGCCGGGCGTACCGGCACCACGTGCAGATGGTCTTCCAGGACCCCTTCGCCTCCCTCAATCCCTTCCACACCGTCGAGCACCACCTGCTGCGCCCGCTCAGGCTGCACGGCCGGGTCCGACACCGTCGGGAGGGGCGCGCGAGGGTGGAGGAGTTGCTGGAACGGGTGAACCTCGCACCCGCCGCCGACATCGCCGACCGCCGTCCGCACGAACTCTCCGGCGGCCAGCGCCAGCGGGTGGCCATCGCCCGGGCCCTGGCCCCCGGTGCCCGGGTGGTGGTCGCGGACGAGCCGGTCTCCATGCTGGACGTCTCCATCCGGCTGGGGGTCCTCCACCTGCTGGCCCGCCTCCGCCGGGAGGAGGACCTCGCCCTGCTGTACATCACCCACGACCTGGCCACCGCCCGGCACTTCTCCGACGACATCCTGGTGATGTACCGGGGTCGGGTGGTGGAGCGGGGACCGGCCGACGACGTCATCCTCGACCCGGTCCATCCCTACACCCGTCTGTTGGCCGCCGCCGCACCCGACCCGGAGGCCCGCGGTCGATCCCGGTGGGTCGCCGGCACCGAACCCACCGGCGGTCCGCTCCCGTTGTCCGGGCGCGGCTGCCACTTCCGGGACCGCTGCCCCTCCGTGATGGACATCTGCTCCCGCACCCCCGAGCCGATCGAGGTGACCCCCGATCGGTGGGCCGCCTGCTGGCTGCACACGGCGGAGGGCGGGGACGCCCCGCCGCTTCGGAGAACATCCGTCGGGACATCGGCCGGGACATCCCTCGGGGAGGAGCGCCCCGCGACGGGGAAGGCGTCCGGGGTGTCCCGGAAGCCGGCCCGGCCCCCCGTCCCCGATCCGGCCGGTGAGCCCGGCCGGGAGT
>NZ_VKHT01001285.1 GCF_014141535.1 Streptomyces alkaliphilus
TCACCGGGGCGGGGTATGCCGGGTCCTCCGCAGCCGGCCAGCAGCGGCGGAACCGCCAGACCCAGCGCGCCCGCCGCGCCGAGACCGAGCAGCCGCCGCCGATCGGGATCGGGACGGTCGGGACGGGCGGACGAACCGCCGGGACGGGGGTGGCGGAAGATGTTCACGGGACCGACCTCGCTCTCCGTCACGCCCGCGACCACGATTTCGGCCACGGTGTCGTGACTCCTCACCCCATTCCACGAGCGGGCCCCCGATCCGGTTGTCACGGCGGGGCCACATCCCCGTACCGGCCCGGCGACCCGTCGCCCCGGGCGTCCCTTCCGCACCCCGGGACCACCCCGCCCCGGGCGCTTGCGATCATGAACGCCGTCGTCCGGTTCCCACCCGGCCGACTCCCACCCGGCCGGTTCCCACCCGGCCGACTCCCGCTTTCGACCGAAGGGCGCGCCCCACCGTGTTATCTGCCGTGTTCCGCGGCGAGGAGGTCTTCCTCGTCCTCCTCGCCGTTCTCGGCCTCATCACCCTCACCGGCACCCACCTGGCGCTGCGGCACCGCACCGAGCGCCCTCTCATGTGGGCGCTGGGGGCGACCTGCGCGGTGGGCATCCTCGCCGTGACCCTGTGGAGCTCCGGCCCCACCGGCCCGAGCGGGGTGTGCGTGGTCAATCGCGGTGTCACCGAGCCCTTCTCCGACATCCGGGGCCGGATGAACTTCGCCGTGTTCGTGCCGCTGGGCCTCTTCGGCACCCTGGCCACCCGCCGCCCCGGCCTCGTCCTGATCTCCGGCGTGCTGTTCTCGGCGGGAATCGAAACGGCGCAGGCGGTTCTCCCCTTCGTCGGTCGGATCTGCGACACGGGTGACCTGATCGCCAACGCCGGCGGCCTGGTCATCGGGACGGCCGCGGGGACCGTCGTGGCACTGGCGCGCCGTCGTCCGGCCTCCCCGGCCGCGCTCCGCACACGGCACGTCGCCCTGGGCGCGACAGGGCTCACCGCCGCTCTGGTGGGTGTCTGGACGCTGGGGGTCACCCCGTGGGTGCTCGACCACGTGAACGCGCGGACCGACGTCATCGCGGCCGACGCCGAACAGCGCACGGCGATTCGCGAGGCGCTCGTCGAGGCCTTCGGGAGCCCGGGGGCGATCGGGTTCGGGGAGGGCGAGGACGGGGAAC
>NZ_VKHT01001286.1 GCF_014141535.1 Streptomyces alkaliphilus
GGTGTGCAGGGGTGATCCCCGGGCGGCACCCCCCGGAAACCTTCCCGCAACAGAAAAAACGATGGACATTCCGGTGAACGCCCGGTGCGCCGGCGGCCCACCCCCCGCATCGCCCCCGTTTCCGGCGCCGCCGCCGGGCCGCTCGCGGCACTCCGTGCCCACTCCTGCCCGGGATCGGGTGACCCACTCCCCACCCCACCGGCGGAGTCCTGACGGCGCGCTTATCCGCCCCCGGGGGAGGATGGACGGACACGGGGTAACGGCCCCGGACGCCGGGCATCGGGCGATCGTCCGATCCCGGGCCCCGGGCGGACCCCGGGGCGGAACCGCCGTTCGCGCCGCACCGCTCCGAGCCCCGGACCCCGCGGCGCCGTCCCCGGTTGCCGCGCCCGGCGACCGCCGGATCGGAACAGGGCCGCGAAGCCGATGGGGACGGTCACGGCGAACAAAGCCGGTCACCTCGGTGGAACCGGAGGGAAGGAAGGAGGTACCGCGTGCGCGTGCTGGTCGTCGAGGACGAGAACCTGCTCGCCGACGCCGTGGCCACCGGGTTGCGACGCGAGGGCATGGCCGTCGACGTCGTCTACGACGGCGGAGCGGCCGAGGAGCGGGTGGAGGTCAACGACTACGACGTCATCGTCCTGGACCGCGACCTGCCGGTGCTCCACGGCGACGACGTCTGCCGTCGTGTCGTCGATCTCGGTCTGCCCACCCGGATCCTGATGCTGACGGCAGCCGGGGACGTCAGCGACCGGGTGGAAGGGCTGGAACTCGGAGCCGACGACTACCTTCCCAAGCCCTTCGCCTTCACCGAGCTGGTGGCCCGCGTACGCGCCCTGGGTCGCCGTTCGGCTCCCGCCCTGCCACCCGTCCTGGAACACGCCGGCATCCGCCTGGACCCCAACCGGCGCGAGGTCCTGCGCGACGGCCGACTGATCCATCTGGCCCCCAAGGAGTTCGCCGTCCTGGAGGTGCTGATGCGCGCCGAGGGAGCCGTCGTCTCCGCCGAGCAGCTCCTGGAGAAGGCCTGGGACGAGCACACCGACCCCTTCACCAACGTGGTGCGGGTCACCGTCATGACCCTGCGGCGCCGCCTGGGCGAGCCGCCGGTGATCACCACGGTGCCCGGCGCCGGATACCGGATCTGACACATGCCCGGCAGCCCCCCGCCC
>NZ_VKHT01001287.1 GCF_014141535.1 Streptomyces alkaliphilus
GGAGATCTGTATAAGAGACAGGCCCCGATCTCACCCTTCCACCGGTGACCGGCCTGCGGATCACCTGGATGGGACACGCCACCGTGCTGGTCGAGATCGACGGGCTGCGGGTGCTCTTCGACCCCGTCTGGGGCACGCGCTGCTCGCCGGTCGGCTTCGCCGGTCCGCGTCGTCTCCACCCCGTCCCCCTCCCGCTGGGGGACGTCGGCCCGGTCGACGCCGTGGTGATCTCCCATGATCACTACGACCACCTGGATCTGCCCACGATCCGCGCGCTCGTCGGCACCCGCACCCGCTTCTGCGTCCCGCTCGGAGTGGGAGCCCACCTCGAGCGCTGGGGGGTGCCGACCGACCGGATCGACGAACTCGACTGGTACGAGTCGACGCGCGTCAAGGACGTGGAATTCACCGCGACCCCGGCTCAGCACTGCTGCGGACGCGGAGTGCGCCGTCGGGCGCTGTCGCTGTGGGCCTCCTGGGTCGTCGCGGGACCCGAGCACCGCGTCCACCACACGGGGGACACCGGGTACTTCACCGGCTTCGCGCGAATCGGTCAGCGGTACGGCCCCTTCGACCTCTCCATGATCCAGATCGGGGCATACAGCCGGTTGTGGCCGGACATCCACATGACCCCCGAGGAGGGGGTGCGTGCCCACCGGGACCTGCGCGGCGGGGTGCTGATGCCCATTCACTGGGCCACCTTCGACCTGGCCCCCCACCCGTGGGAGGAGCCGGCCGAACGCGTCCTGCGCGCGGCTGCCGAACACGACATCCCCCTGGCCGTTCCCCGCCCGGGGGAGGTGTTCGAGCCGGGGGTACCCCTCGGTGGCCTGCCGGCCGACACCTGGTGGCGGGAGTGCGCCCGCGGCCCCGCGCCGACCCCGACCCGGCGGACCCCGGAACCCGCGGCGGACGCGACGGAGAAGCCCGTCGTGGTCGACCCCGTGGTCGAAAGGACCGGGGACCCCCGGGGGCCGGCCGCTCCCACCGGGACCGTCTGACGGGCGAGCCGTCGGGCCCGCCCGACCCACCGATCCTTCCGGGTATCCCGGGCCGTCCGGGTGGACGGCCCGGTCCCCGGCCGAGTCGACCGCCCGGGTGCGTGTGGCGGGGGTGGAACGTCGACCGGCGGCCCCGGCACGGTACGGGGAACGGGTCGATCCCCACC
>NZ_VKHT01001288.1 GCF_014141535.1 Streptomyces alkaliphilus
CCACTGGGAGGGCCCGCCCCCCTCACCAGGCCTTCGGTGCTGGTCAGCGGTACCGGTTTCGGGGGCAACAACGCCGCGCTCACCTGGAGGGCCGCCCGATGAACACGGTGATCACCGGAACGGGCACCGTCGTGGAGGAGCCCCGCCCCGCCGGGGAGGACGATCCCGGTGCCGCCGGATGGTTCGATCCCGCCGCCCACCTCGGCAGGCGGGGTTGGAAGTACTTCGGCCCACCCACCCGGTACCTGTTGGCGGCGGGCAACCTGGCTCTCGGCAGGCGGCACGACGAACCGCCGCTCACCGGGGGCCCGGCCGAGCGCCTCGGCGTGGTCACCGGCACCCAGTACGCCATCGCCGACGTGCACCGACGGATGGACGACACCCTCACCACCACGGGTGTCAGGGGGATCGGCCCCGCCGAGGTGCCCGCCTTCTCCATGAACACCCCCGGCAGTCAGCTGGCCATCAGCACCGGGGCCCGCGCCTTCTCGGTGACGCTCACCAATCCGGTCACCGGCGGCCTGGAGGCCGTCCAGTTCGCGGTGACCGCGCTGCGCGCGGGGCGGGCCGACCGGGTGGTGGCCGCGGCGACCGACCGGGCGCCGACCGGTGAGGACGGACGCGAGGAGTACGACGCGGCGGCCGCCGTCGTGCTGCGGGGGCGCCCCGCCCCGGACTCCTCCCGGCACGTGGAGGCCCTCACCGGGATCACCGGCGGGGTGTCCCGGTTCGTCCCCCGGGGTGCCGACGGCAGTCGGGACCCGGCGGCCCTCGCCGCCGGGGGGCGCCGGATCGCGGCCCTGGTGGGCGGGGCGAAGGACGTACCGCTGGTGGTCAGCGGACCGACCGCCGCCGCGGGGTTCGGCCACGCGGTCCGGCAGGCCGTCACAGCCTCCATCCGGGAGGCCGGTGGTTCGGTGCGGGACCCCGCCGGAGCGGTGCGCGAGGCGCGGCACTGCGCGGTGTCGGGGCTGTTGGAACTGATCGCGCTCGCCCGGACGGAAGCGACCGGCGTGGTGGTGTCGGTCTCGGAGAGCGGACACCTCACGGCGGTGGCCCTCGGCGATCCCACCCGTTCGTGATCCGCCGAACCCCTTCGGCCGGTCCCCGCCCGGGCGGGGACCGGCCGAAGGGGTTCGGCGGATCACGAACGGGTGGGATCGCCGA
>NZ_VKHT01001289.1 GCF_014141535.1 Streptomyces alkaliphilus
CCCTCCGCCGCTGTCCCCACCGGAGCCGCCACCGCTGTCCCCACCGCCGCCGAAGAAGCCCCAACCACCACCGGAGGAGGAGCCGCCTCCCGACGAACCCCCGGACCCACCGTCGGAGTCCCGCGCGGCCTCGGCGCGATCGCCGGGATCCGGCGCGTCGGGCCCGTCCGCGTCGGTGTCACCGCCCCGGAGCTCCGGTCCGGAGCCGTGTCGACCGGGGGCGGCGAGCACCCGCAGTGAGAGCACCGTCGCCACGATCGCCGACACCAGGACCACGGCCAGGGACACCAGCCACAGCACCCCCTCGGTGGTCTCCGTGAGCTGCTCGTACGTCCGGTTGTCCCGGAACGGGTGGTCCAACGCGGGCACCAGGCTCACGACCAGCAGCGCCATGGCCGGGGGAACGGCCCCGGGCGCACCCCGGCCACGCCCCGCGAGCACCACCGCCCCGAGGGCGACCAGGACGACCGCGACCACGAACTCCTCGAGCATCATGCCCGCCTTCAGCACACTGCTCAGCGGAAAGTAACCCGGCACGAACAGATCCTGCAGGAAGGTTCCCCAGCCCACCTCGGGGATCCTCCCGTAACGGTTGAACTGCAGGTACAGGGTCCACCCCACCATGACCAGTCCGGGGAGCGCGGTGAGCACGCCGGCCCACCGCCGGGCCGCCGGAATCGCCCGGGTCCCGTAAGGGTCGAATCCGCCGCCCACCGACCCCTTGCCGCCCGCCGTAGCGGCACGCGCCCTGCCGGCGGCGATCGCCACCACGGCGAGGCAGAGGACGAACACCAGGGCGTTCAGCACGAGGCGCCCGGGGTCGGAGAAGAACAGGGGGTGCACACCCCCGACCTCCGCCAGGCGCGGCCCCGCCACCGGACGCAGGGAGAGGAAGCCGAGCAGCCCGGCGAGCAGGATCGCCGGGCCGTTCGCCGCCCGCCGTCGGGCCATCAGCAGGACGCCCACGGGCAGGGCGAGGAGCGCCCCCGCCCACTGCAGGGCGTTCAGCGCCATCGGCAACGGCCATATCTGGTACTGCCACAGCGCTCGGGCCGTCTCCGGGACCGTCACCGAGGACCGCATGAAGTCCGAGACCCCCAGCCCGAGCAGGAGGAGGGCGGTGACCAGGAGCAGCACCCCGCCCGCCAGGTGGGCACCCCTCTCC
>NZ_VKHT01000129.1 GCF_014141535.1 Streptomyces alkaliphilus
CCTCCCCACTGCGGGTCCCCGGTGGGTCCCCCCTGGACATGGCTCATGCCGGCATCCTAGGGAACAACCGCGCGAGCCCCCAACGCCCGTCCCGGCCGGGATTCCCGGCGAGCCCGGTGGTCGGCCCGGAAGGGCGGTTCCGCCGGAGGACGGGTCGTTTTGACCCCCGCCCCCGCGGACCGGTATTCTGCCTGGTCGATATGCGTAATGGCTTGCTCGATCTCACGTGAGGGGCCTTGCGCAGGACAAGTGGGGTGCTCCCTCCCGATCGTCGCGCGGTTTGCGTCACCGTGCCCCGGCTCGGCCGGGGTGAGGACCCCCGGTCCTTGTAAGGATCCACTCACCGAAGAAACGAAGGCTACGACCGTGCGTACGTACAGCCCCAAGCCCGGCGACGTCCAGCGTCAGTGGCACCTCATCGACGCCCGGGACGTCGTCCTGGGCCGTCTGGCGTCCCAGGCCGCCATCCTGCTGCGCGGGAAGCACAAGCCCATCTACGCGCCCCACATGGACACCGGTGACTTCGTCGTCATCATCAACGCCGACAAGGTGCACCTCTCGGGCAACAAGCGGAGCCAGAAGCTCGCCTACCGCCACTCCGGCTACCCCGGCGGTCTGCGGTCCGTGCGGTACGACGAGCTGCTGGCGAAGAACCCGGAGAAGGCCGTCGAGAAGGCCGTTCGGGGCATGCTGCCGAAGAACACCCTCGGCCGCCAGATGCTGTCGAAGCTGAAGGTGTACGCGGGTTCGGAGCACCCGCACACCGCGCAGCAGCCGCAGCCGTTCGAGATCACCCAGGTCGCGCAGTAGTCCCGGCCACCCATCCCAGACAGAGAGTTTCGAGGAGCATCGTGGCCGAGAACACCACCGAGAACACCGAAGAGTTCGACACCGAGGCCGCCGAGGCCGCCGAGGTCGAGGTCCCCGAGAGCGGCGAGTACACCACCGAGAGCGCG
Organism: Streptomyces alkaliphilus; assembly: GCF_014141535.1. Classification (GTDB taxonomy): domain Bacteria; phylum Actinomycetota; class Actinomycetes; order Streptomycetales; family Streptomycetaceae; genus Streptomyces; species Streptomyces alkaliphilus. Next base: position 957 of record NZ_VKHT01000129.1, read on the forward strand.
CCGGTCGAGGAGTACGACTCCGAGTCCCTCGCCTCCCGCTTCGGTGACCCGCTGCCGGGCGCCGGCACCGGTCGCCGCAAGAACGCGATCGCCCGCGTGCGCATCGTGCCGGGCAGCGGCAACTGGAAGATCAACGGCCGTACGCTGGAGGCCTACTTCCCGAACAAGGTCCACCAGCAGGAGGTCAACGAGCCCTTCAAGGTGCTCGAGCTGGACGACCGCTACGACGTCATCGCCCGCATCGCCGGCGGCGGCGTCTCCGGCCAGGCCGGTGCCCTGCGCCTGGGCGTGGCCCGCGCGCTGAACGAGGCGGACGTGGAGAACAACCGCCCCGCCCTGAAGAAGGCCGGCTTCCTGACCCGCGACGCCCGCGCGGTCGAGCGGAAGAAGGCCGGTCTGAAGAAGGCGCGCAAGGGTACGCAGTACAGCAAGCGCTGACGCGGCGACAGCCGCTCCCCGTCCGGCCCGAGGGGCCCGGGGAGCGGGTCGGCCGTCACCGACGCCCCGTCGGCGGTTCGCCGTCGACGGGGCGTCCGGCGTTCCGTGCCCCTTTGTGCCGATTGTCGGTCGAACGACAATCCGGGGATAGGGTTGACGCAGTGGGGGCCGCCCGCAGCACGTTCGGAGGAAACAGTGGCACGACTCTTCGGTACCGACGGGGTTCGCGGCGTCGCGAACGTCGAGCTGACCGCCGAGCTGGCGCTGGGCCTGGCCGCCGCGGCGGCCGAGGTGCTCGGCGACCGCGACGGACACCACGGACGTTCGGGTGCCGGGGACGGCGCGACCGGCCGTCCGGTCGCGGTGGTCGGCCGGGACCCGCGGGCGTCCGGGGAGTTCCTGGAGGCGGCCGTCGTGGCCGGCCTCGCCGGCCGGGGCGTGGACGTGATCCGTCCCGGCGTGCTGCCCACCCCCGCCGTGGCCCACCTCACCGACGCGCTCGGCGCCGACTTCGGCGTCATGCTCTCGGCCAGCCACAACCCCATGCCCGACAACGGCATCAAGTTCTTCGCCCGCGGTGGCCGCAAACTCCCCGACGCGGTGGAGGACCGCATCGAGGAGCGCTACCGGGAGTTGATCGAGGGCAAGCACCGCGATCTGCCGGTCGGTGCCGGCGTGGGCCGGGTCGTGGAGCGGCCGGAGGTGGCCGAGCGCTACCTCGACCACCTCGCCTCCGCGCTGCCCCACCGCCTGGACGGCCTGACGGTCGTGCTGGACACCGCGCACGGCGCCGCCTCCACCATCGCCCCGGCCGCCTTCGAGCGCGCCGGCGCCCGCGTCATCACCATCGGGGCCTCCCCGGACGGCCTGAACATCAACGACGGCTGCGGCTCCACCCACCTCGGCCCGCTGCGCGCCGCCGTCCTGGAGCACGGCGCCGACCTGGGCATCGCGGTGGACGGCGACGCCGACCGCTGCCTGGCCGTGGACGCCGCCGGCGAGGAGGTGGACGGCGACCGCATCCTCGCCGTCCTCGCCCTGGCCATGCGTGAGGCCGGCACCCTGCGCGGCGACACGGTCGTCGCCACGGTGATGTCCAACCTCGGCTTCAAGCTGGCGATGGAGCGCGAGGGCATCGAACTCCGACAGACCGCCGTCGGCGACCGCTACGTGCTGGAGGAGATGACTGCCGGCGGCTTCGCCCTCGGCGGCGAACAGTCCGGGCACGTCATCGCCCTGGATCACGCCACCACCGGCGACGGCACCCTCACCGGTCTGCTGCTCGCCGCCCGGGTCGCCGCCACCGGCCGTTCACTGGCCGACCTGGCGGCCGTGATGACCCGGCTGCCACAGGTGCTGGTCAACGTGCGCGGCGTGGACAGGGCACGGGTCGGCGAGTGCGCCGGCCTCGCGGCGGCCGTCGCGGCGGCCGAGCGGGAGCTGGGCACCACGGGCCGGGTGTTGCTGCGGCCATCCGGCACCGAGCCGCTGGTGCGGGTGATGGTCGAGGCCACCGACGTCGAGCAGGCCCGCCGGCTGGCCGACGAACTCGCCGAGGTGGTGCGGGCGGAGCTGACGCCCGGCGCCCCCGCGAACGAGGCCGTGAACGGCTCGGCGAAGGACCCGGCGAACGACTCCGTACGCACCGGCTGAGCCGCGCGCCACCGTCCCCCGCCGCACCGGGGAGTGTCTTCCCGGCGGCGGCGGGCGGGGGACTGTGGGGGCCCGCGCCCTCCGCCCCCGGGGACGGTCCCACCGGCCGACCGGTGGTCGGGGACCGGCGCTCAGAGTTTGCGCAGCGACAGCCGGCGCACCGTGTGGTCCGGTCCCTTGCGCAGGATCAGCGTCGCCCGCCCCCGGGTGGGTTCCACGTTCTGCGTCAGGTTGGGGCCGTTGATGGTCGCCCAGATGTTCCGGGCGTAGGCCAGCGCCTCCTCCTCCGGCACCCGGGTCCAGCGGCGGAAGTACGAGTGCGGGTCGCGGAACGCCGTCTCGCGCAGCTTCCGGAAGCGCTCCAGGTACCACTCGCGGATGTCGTCGGGACGCGCGTCCACGTAGACCGAGAAGTCGAAGTAGTCGGCGAGTGCCACCCGGGTCCGGCCGTCCCGGCCCGGCAACGCCGGTTGCAGCACGTTCAGGCCCTCGACGATGAGGATGTCCGGGCGCCGCACCACCAACCGCTCGCCGGGCACGATGTCGTACACGAGGTGCGAGTACACCGGGGCGGTGACCTCCTCCCGGCCGGCCTTGACATCGGCGACGAACCGGGTCAGGGCGCGCCGGTCGTAGGACTCGGGGAAGCCCTTGCGCTCCATCAGCCCGCGCCGTCGCAGTTCCGCGTTGGGGTGGAGGAAACCGTCGGTGGTCACCAACTCCACCCGGGGGTTCTCCGGTCCGCGCCCCAGCAGCACCTTCAGCAGCCGGGAGACGGTGGACTTGCCGACCGCCACGCTGCCGGCCACACCGATCACGAACGGGGTGCCGCGCCGGCGCTCCTCCCCGCCGTTGCCCAGGTCGCCGAGGAAGGTGTTCAGGGCGCCGCGCAGACCCCGGGTGGCCTCCACGTAGAGGTTGAGCAGTCGGGCCAGCGGCAGGTAGACCTCCCGCACCTCGTCCAGGTCGATGACGTCGCCCAGACCGCGCAATTCCTCGACCTCCTCGGCGGAGAGCGTCAACGGGGTCCGCTCGCGCAGGGTGCTCCACTCGGCGCGGCTCAGGTCGACGTACGGCCCGGAGGGCCCGGCGGGTCGACGGGAGCGGGAGGCGGCGGGGGCGGTGCCGGTCGGCCGGGGCAGCGGGCCCCCGGTGGCGTCGGTGGACTCCGGACCGGCGCGTTCCGTTCCGGCCGGTCGGTACGAGGGCTGCTGCGGGGAGGGGGCCACGCCACCATTGTCCGCACCGCCGGTGGGCCGTCCCCGGCGGGGCCCGGCCCCGGCCGGTCGCGCCCCGGACGAGCCGGCGCCCGCGCCGCCGAACCCCCGGGGAGCGGGCGCCGATACGCTGCCCCCGGCAGGCGGCACCGACCCGGTGGAACGGCCGGGGAACGGTGCCGCGCGGTGAGCGGAGCGGGGAGTCGGGGCGTGATCATCGGAGTGGGCATCGACGTGGCCGGCATCGACCGTTTCGCCGAGGCGCTGCGCCGCACCCCCCGGCTGGCGGACCGGCTCTTCGTGGACGCCGAGAGGTGGCTGCCCGACGGCGAGCGGCGCGGCACCGCCTCCCTGGCCGCCCGATTCGCGGCCAAGGAGGCGTTGGCGAAGGCGCTGGGGGCCCCGCCCGGCCTGCGCTGGACCGACGCCGAGGTGACCACCGACGACCTCGGCCGCCCCCGGCTGACGGTGCGCGGCACGGTGGCGGCACGCGCCGCCGAACTGGGCGTGCGGCAGTGGCACGTGTCGCTCAGTCACGACGCCGGGGTGGCCTCGGCCGTGGTGATCGCCGAGGGCTGAGGCCGGGGCCCCGGGACCGCGCCCGGCGCCGGTAGGAGCCGACCCGCGTGCCCGCGTCCCCACCGGGACCGGGTGTGACGGGCAGACTGGGCGGATGCGTACCGCGTATCGCGTCGAGACCGTGCGCGCCGCCGAGCGCGCCCTCATGGAACGCCTCCCCGACGGAGCCCTGATGCAGCGGGCGGCCGCCGGCCTGGCCGCCGTCTGCCTGCGGATGCTGCGCCCGGGGCCGGTCACCGGTGCCCGGGTGGTGCTGCTGGTGGGCACCGGCGACAACGGCGGTGACGCCCTGTGGGCGGGGGCCCGGCTCGCCGCGCGCGGGGTCGCCGTCACCACCGTCCTCCTCGACCCCGATCGCGCGCACGCCGCCGGCCTGGCGGCGCTGCGCCGGCGCGGCGGGCGGATCGTCGACACCGCCGAGGCCCTGGCGGAGGACGGCGCACCGCGCGTGTGGGGGCGACCCGGGAACCCGCCCGCCCTGATCGTGGACGGCCTGCTCGGTATCGGTGGTCGCGGCGGGCTGCGCTCCCCGGCGGCCGAGGTGGTGCGCCGGGCGGCCGGTACCGGGGCGCCGGTGCTGGCGGTGGATCTGCCCAGCGGGGTGGAGGCGGACACCGGCGAGGTGCGGGGCGAGGCGGTGGAGGCCGCCGTCACCGTGACCTTCGGCACCCACAAGCCGGCGCTGCTGGTGGCCCCCGCCCGGCACCGCGCGGGCGTGGTCCACGCCGTGGACATCGGCCTGGGGCCGGAGCTGGACCGGCTCGGCGGGGAGGCCGGGCCGGACGTGGTGGCGCCCGAACACGTCGACATCGCCGCCCTGTTGCCGTCCCCGGGCCCGGAGAGCGACAAGTACCGCCGGGGTGTGGTCGGCGTCGCGGCCGGCTCCGAGCGGTACCCGGGGGCGGCGGTGCTCGCCGTCGCGGCGGCGCTGCGCGGCGGCGCCGGAGCGGTGCGGTACCTCGGTCCGCCCGCCGGGGCGGTCCTGGCCCGCCACCCCGAGGTGCTGGTGGGACACGGCCGGGTGCAGGCGTGGGTGGTCGGCCCCGGACTGGACGACACCGACGAGGGACGCGAGCGGCTGGCCGTGGTCCTCGCGGACGACGTGCCGACCGTGGTGGACGCCGACGCCCTCGCGCTCCTCCGGGGCGCGCTGCCCGGGGACCGGCGCGCCCCGCTGGTGCTCACCCCGCACGCCGGCGAGGCGGCCCGGATGCTGGGCGCGGAACGGGACGAGGTGGAGGCCCGCCGGCTGTGGGCGGTGCGCGAGCTCGCCGCCCGGTTCCGGGCCACGACGCTGCTCAAGGGCTCCACGACCCTGGTGACCGTGCCCCCGACCGAGGGCCCGCCACCGCCGGTGATCGCCAATCCGACGGGCACCCCGTGGCTGGCCACGGCCGGTACCGGGGACGTGCTCGCGGGGCTGATCGGTTCCCTCCTGGCGGCCGGTCTGGCGCCGGGGGAGGCCGCGATGGCGGGGGCGTACCTGCACGGACTCGCCGCGCGGCTGTGCCCGGAGCCGCCGGTGGCCTCGGACGTCGCGGCGGCGCTGCCGGCCGCCCGCCGGCTGGTCACGGGCTCGGGGGCGACCGGCTCCCCGACCTGACCGACGGGAGGGGTCCGCCGCCCCGCCGCCGCCCGGAGCCGTGCGTTCCCGCCGGGCTCTGGAACACTGTGGTGGATGAACGTGCACCACGCCCCGAACCCCGTCGGGACGGCCCGGCCCGCCGAACCGACGGGGAGCCCCGCCCACGCCCCCGCCCCGCTGCCCCGGGTACGGGCGGAGGTCGACCTCGCGGCGGTCCGCGACAACGTGCGCGCCCTGCGCGGTCTGGCACGCGGCGGCGCCGGCGTGATGGCGGTGGTCAAGGCCGACGCCTACGGCCACGGGATGCTGCCCTGCGCCCGGGCCGCCCGCCGGGCCGGGGCCGACTGGCTGGCCACCGCCACCCCCGAGGAGGCGCTGGCGGTGCGCGCGGCCGGTGACACCGGGCCGCTGCTGTGCTGGCTGTGGACGCCGGGCGGCCCGTGGGCCGAGGCGCTCGCGGCGGACATCGACGTCTCGGTGGGCGGCGCGTGGGCGCTGCGCGAGGTGATCGGGGCGGTGCACGCTGCCGGTCGGCCCGCCCGGGTGCAGTTGAAGGCCGACACCGGCCTGGGCAGGGGCGGCTGCGCGCCCGCCGATTGGCCGGCCCTGGTGACCGCCGCGCGGGCGGCCGAGGCGGAGGGCCTGCTGCGGGTGACCGGGGTGTGGTCCCACCTCGCCTGCGCCGACGAGCCGGGCCACCCGTCGATCCCCCCGCAACTGGAGGCGTTCCGGGTCGCGTTGGCGGAGGCCGAACGGGCCGGGCTGCGCCCGGAGGTCCGACACCTGGCGAACTCCCCGGCCGCGCTGACCCTGCCGGGGACCCACTACGACCTGATCCGGCCGGGCCTGGCCGTCTACGGCCTGTCGCCCGCCCCCGAACTGGGCCTGCCGCGCGAGCACGGGTTGCGCCCGGCGATGACGCTGCGCGCCGCCCTGGCGGGGGTCAAGCGGGTGCCGGGCGGCCACGGGGTGGGTTACGGCCACCACTACGTCACCCCCGGTGAGACGACTCTCGCCCTGGTGCCGGCGGGGTACGCGGACGGGGTGCCCCGGCACGCGTCGGGCGCCGGACCGGTGCTGGTGGCGGGCAAGTGGCGGACGATCGCCGGACGGGTGGCGATGGACCAGTTCGTCGTGGACCTCGGCGGCGACCCGGCCGAGCCGGGGGACGAGGCGGTGCTCTTCGGCCCCGGTGACGACGGGGAGCCGACCGCCGAGGACTGGGCTCGGGCCTGCGGCACCATCGGGTACGAGATCGTGACCCGGATCGGCGCCCGGGTGCCCCGGATCCACCTGAACGACGACTGAGCCCGGGGCGAACGGGGACCGACGGGACCGGTCGGAGTCGATCCGGGTGGGCGATCGTGCGCGGTCGGGCGGATCCGGTCGGTCATCGGTCGATTCCGATCGCCCCGTCCGGCGTTCTCCCCGGCCGCCGCCGGAGCCGCCCCGGGCCCCGGCGGGTCGTCCGGAGCACGGGGGCCCGGACCCGCCGGCGACGCGTACCATCCGAGCCATGACCGACCCCATCGTTCCCGACCCCGTCGATTCCCGTCACACCCTTTCCGGAGCCGTCGCCCCCACCGACCCGGCGGGGGTCGACCGTCTGACCCTCACCGTTCCGGACCCGGCGGCGATGAACCGCCTCGGCCGCGCCCTGGGCGGTCTGCTGCGGGCGGGCGACCTGGTGGCTGTCTCTTATAC
>NZ_VKHT01001290.1 GCF_014141535.1 Streptomyces alkaliphilus
CCCCGACACCCACCCCGCCGCACCGCTCCTCTCCGACCGGGGCGCCGAACTCGCGGGGTTGGAGGACGCGATCGCTTTCTTCGCGGCATCGGTGAACGCCCGGGGCGGTCGGCACGCGCGCGGCGCCCTGGCCTCCTACCTGGCCGACGACGTGGCCCCGCTGCTGGGTGCGCGGGGCCCGGGTTCCCGGCGCCGCGAGGTGCTGGTGGCGGCCTGCCGTCTGTGTTTCCTGCTCGCCCGCATGTACGAGGACGGCCGACTGCACGGACTGGCGCAGCGCTACTACACCTTCGCCCACCGCCTGGCCTCCGAGGCCGGGGACCGCACCGCCTGGAGCACGGTGGTACGGGCGATGAGCGCCCAGGCCCAACGGCTGGGGCACCTCTCGGCGGCACTGCGCCTGGCGGAGACCGCAGGTCGGGCCGTACACGGCGCCCCGCCGGGACCGCAGGCCTACGTGCAGGCCCAACTGGCGGTGGTGCTGGCGCTCAGCGGCGAACGACGGGGCGCCCTGGGGGCCCTGCGGGCGGCCGAGCGCGCGGCGGAACGCGCCGGGGACACCGGCGGGCCGTTCGACGGCTATCCGGCGGCGGCGCTGCGTTTCCAGTCCGCGGCGGTGCTCGAGGCGCTGGGCGACCTGCCCGGGGCGATCACGGAGCTGCGGACCGCGGGACGGGAGAGGGACCCGGCCGACGTGCGCGGTCGGGCCCTGACCGACGCCCGGCTGGGACACCTGCTGCTCCGCCGGGGCCGGCTCGAGGAGGCCTGCGCGGCGTGGGAGGGACTGTTGCGGGGACGGGCCCGGCTGCGCTCGGAGGAGGTGGAGTCGGCCGTCCTGGAGATGCGCGGGGCCCTGCGTCCCCACCGGGGGCACGGGGAGGTCGCGAAACTCCTGACCCGCTCCCTGCCGGGGGCCGGTCCCCCACCCGATGAGTGCTGAAGCCGAACTCCACGCCCCGGCCCGTCGGGTCCGGGTTCCCGCGGGCGGGGCCCTCACCGGCCGTCGGGATCCCGGACCCGGAGTTCGGCGTCGAACCGTTGACGGGCACCCGGCGCATTCCTATGCTCTTCAATATGAATTGTCGCCGGTGACGTGCCGGAACGACACCGGACGGCCGCGGGAGGGCACCATGGACGACGCGCAGGGGTCGGGGCCTGTCTC
>NZ_VKHT01001291.1 GCF_014141535.1 Streptomyces alkaliphilus
CGGCGGGGCCGGGGCGCGCCCGGGTCAGTGGAGGAGCTGCTGCTCCCCCGCGCCGATGCCGTAGGCGGAGGGCACCGCGAGCGTGACGCTCTGTGCCGTCATGGCCAGCACCGGCATCGAGCCGACGGCACCCGACGTCCATCCGTCGGCGTCCTCCCGCAGGACGGGAAGGGCGTCGAGGGAGGCGGGAAGGGTGACCGAAGCGGTCGAGGTCACTTGAGAACCTCACCGGCGGCCATGGTGGCGGCCACGCCGAGGGTGACACCGGCGACGAAGACCGCGGGGGTGGCGAGCACCGGGGCGGCGTCGGCCGGCACCTCGCCGGGGGTGTTCTCGGTCAGGGCGTCGGCGCCGAGCAGCTCGACGGGCAGGCCGTGGTGCGACATGGATTTCCTCTTTTCCCGGGGTGTTTTCCCGTGGTGTTTCCCGTGGTGGAGGTCCGTGGTACCGGACCCGGGGATCGTGCGGTGGTGTGGTGCGGACGGGTTCCGCGGAACCGCGTGGTACCGCCGGAACACGGAGGCGCGGTGCGGGAGGAAGACGGATCACGCGGCCCCCTCCCCGCCGGGGGCGGAGGCGTGAACGCGTGCCCCGCTCCCTCCCGACACCGGGGGGATCGACGCGGGGGCGCCGCGATTACTGCAGGATCTCGCCCCGACCGGCCACGTAGGCACCGCCGACGAGGGCGGCTCCGGCGACGAACGCCAGCGCGGTGGCGGGGGTGGCCAGCACCGGCTGACCCAGCTCGGTGGCCCAGCCCTCGCTGTGCTCGCCGAGTTCCCCGAACTCGGCGAGGCGCCGGTCCAGCTTCTGCTCCAGCATGAATGCTCCCGAATGATTTTCCGGAACGGATTTCAACGTGCGCCGGAACGGAATCCGGCCGGTTTCCCGGCCGGATCGCCCCGGCGCACACCACTGTTCCAATTCCGGAAGATCCATTGAAGAAGCGGTTTTGTCCACATGCTGCAGAGCGGGCGGCATCATCCTGTCGCCGGCGGCCCGCCCCACCCGAACCCCCACTCCAAAAGCCCTCGGGGACGCCGCGACACGAGGCGGTCTCTCCCCCGGAAGGGACGGGACGAGGCGAAAAGGCCGAGGGGGAACCGGCAGAAAGCCGAGAGGAGGGTGCGCGGCCCCCGCGCACCCTCCTCTCGTCCCC
>NZ_VKHT01001292.1 GCF_014141535.1 Streptomyces alkaliphilus
ACCCTCTCCCCCTCCCTGGCGCTGTGCGGCGGGGAGCCCGTCCTGGCCTTCGGCACCCCCGGCGGCGACCAGCAGGACCAGTGGCAGGCGCACTTCTTCCTCGGCCTGCTGCTGCGCCCCGGTGTGCGCGGCGGCCCCGACCTGCAGGGCGCGATCGACGCCCCCAACTGGCACCAGGACTCCTTCCCCGCCTCCTTCCACCCGCGCGGCTCGCGACCGGGTGAGGTGACCGTGGAGTCCCGGGTCGGGGAACGGGCGGTGGACGAACTGCGGCGGCGCGGCCACCGGGTGCACGTCGGCGGGGCGTGGACCGAGGGCCGGTTGTGCGCGGTGGCGCGGGACCCGGAGTCGGGCGTGCTCTCGGCGGCGGCGAACGCCCGGGGGATGCAGGGGTACGCCGTGGGCCGGTGAGAGCCGCTTCCCACCCCTCCCCACCGGGGGGCCGGCCCCCCGGTGGGGAGGGGTGGCGCACAACCGGCGCGGGCCGGCGTCACCCGCCGGGCACGATCGCCGGCGGCGCTCCGTGACCGCTTCACCACACCTCACCGTTTCGGTAAACACCTCGTAGCGCGACGGAAACACGGGGTGTAACACGGCTACGCTTCAGTAGCCGCATGGAGATGTCCGTGATGGGGCGGGAAATGTCGGCCTTCGCGGCCGAGTTCCGCTCGCTCGTCGAGGCCCTGGACCCCGCCACCGGTTGGTTCGCCGCCTTCGGACGTCGCGTGCCCGAGGACATGGACGCCTGGTCGGCCGGGCGGGAGCTGCCTCCCCGGGACGTGGTCGCCGACCTCCTCCAGGATCTGGCGGCCCGGTACGGCGCGGGTGAGGCCGAACGGCGCGGGAGGCGGATCCGCTCCCGCTACGAACTCGCCCAACGCGCGAGGGACTCCCGGCCCGACGCCCGTGAGGACCTGACCCGTCGCCTGGGTCGCGAGGACCAGGCCGAGATCGACGCCCACCGACACGGTCAGGAACTGGCCGCCGCCGAACGTGCCGCCCGCCTGGCCGGCCGGCACGAGGAGGCCGAGCGGCTGACGGCGTTGCGGCTGTGGGCCGGCGACGACGAGGAGCGTGCCCGCGGTCGCCGTGCCGACCTGCGGCGTCGCCTCAACGCCCTGCCCGCCCGCGCCGAGTCCGCCGTGCCCCCGCAGGCGCC
>NZ_VKHT01001293.1 GCF_014141535.1 Streptomyces alkaliphilus
GACCCGGGGGGCGAGGGTCGGGGTGGGGGCGGTGGCCGCGATGAGGGAGCTGGGCGCGACGTCGGAGCGCTGGAGCTGGCGGCGGGACTTGCTGGGGCTCACTGGGGGATCTCCGTGGTGAGGCGGTCGGCGAGTTTGGCGTACAGGGCGATGACCTCGGTGGCGCGGGATCCCATGGCTGCGAGGGGCAGTCCTTCGTCCGCGGCGTCCTTGATGACGGTGCGCTCGGGTACCGCCGGCTCCCACACCGCGTCGGGGAAGAGTCGGGGGATCTGGTCCATGTGGTGGTCGTGGCTCTTCAGCCCGGCGCGGACTCGGCAGGGGATGGCACCGACGAGTCGCAGTTCGGGGTTGGCGAGGTGCTGCTTGTTGGCGTCGATGAAGTCTCGGAAGCGGACTGCGCCCTCGAGGCCGTCGCGTTCGGGTTCGACGGTGGCCAGGGCGACGTCAGCGGCTGCGAGTGCGAGCTGGGTGAGGTGGCCCAGTGAGGGCGGGCAGTCGATGAGGGTGTAGTCGTAGGCGTCGGTGACGCCGTCCAGGGCTCGGTCCAGGCGTCCGAGGGCGCCGACCACTCCGGCTTCGCTGACGCGGTTCTCCAGGTCGAAGCGGGAGGGTGCGAGGGCGATGCGGGAGGCGTGGGGGAGGTCCCAGCCGATGGAGGTGATGACCTGGGCGGCGACTCCCTCGGTTCCGGCCTGCACGGCCTCCACGAGGGTGGGTGTGGGGTTGTTCGGGTCCCAGGCCCAGCCCAGGCGTCGGCTCGCGTTGGCCTGGGGGTCGAGGTCGACCACCAGGACGCGGTGCCCGCGTGCGGCCAGAGCGTCAGCGAGGTTGACTGTGGTCGCCGACTTCCCGCTGCCTCCCTTGTTGTTCCCTATGGCGACTCGTGTCACCGGTGACCTCCCTTGCCGGGCGCCGCAGGATGCGGCGCGTCCGGGGGAAACGGTATCGGTCCGGTGGGCGGATATGGGATCCGGAAACACGAAAGGCCCCACCCGGGCGCGTGAGGGCGCCTGGGCGGGGCCGGTGGTCACTACTGCTTGAGGTACACGATCCCCCAGTCGGTGCCGGGGGAGTCGACCCAGCGGATGAGGGTGATCTCGCCGTCCCGGAACAGCTCTACGAGGGTCTTCTCGGGGGTGGTGGGCTCGGTGGGCT
>NZ_VKHT01001294.1 GCF_014141535.1 Streptomyces alkaliphilus
CGGTGGGTGCGGAGACGTCGAACGGGGCGCGGGCGCCGGGGCCGGTGGCTCCGCGGAACTCGCCGGATCGGAACGACGGGATGGGCACGGGCTCCTCAGCTCAGCTCGGTGTGCGCGGCGGTGATCATGCGGCGCATCAACCGCTGCGCGAGATCCGTCAGTTCCTCCTCGGTGGAGCCGTCCGTCCCCTTCACGGCGAGGGCCGCGGTCACCGGTCCGACCCTGGCCACCAACCACAGGTAGGGGTGCGGCCCCCCGTGCTCCTCGGAGAAGAAGTCCCCGCGTTCGGTGATCAGATCGTCGGCCGGGAGCGCCCCGTCCCCGGGGCGGAGGGCGCCGACGGAGGTCAGACCGGCGATCCACTCGTCGGCCCGCAGGCGCTGCTCCGGGCAGCGCAACCCCTCCTCCAGGATTCCGGCCATCCGCCGGTCGGCGGCCGTGACCTCGTCGTGCACCGTCACCACCGTGGTCACGGTGACCCCGCCCGGGAGGCCGTCGGCGGCGGGATCGTCCGCCGGGCGCTCGGCCTCGACGGTGCGCAGGGCGAGGACGCCGTCGGGTATCGGCGCACGCTTCCACACGCACGCGTCCGTGAGCACGGGATGGGTCTCGGGACCGTCCTCCTCGGTGTGTGCACCGGTGTCGGTTTCGGAGGGGCCGTCGACCAACCGATCGACCGCGACGAACCCGACCCCGTGGTCGGCGACCCCGGGCAGCACCGCGGCGGCCAGCGGGGCCGCGGAGGCCGGGTCCCGGGGCAGACGCTCCGGGTGGGGCACGAAAGGGGCCTCGCCCGAGGGGGAGGGACCCCCGGACGGGGTCCCCGCGGCGGCTCCGGGAGCGGTGTCACCGGTTTCCGCGACGGGGTCGGCGACCACCGGATCGGCTCCGCAGCCGGTGGCCAGCAGGACGGTCAGCGAGCCGAGGATCACGGCCCGCGTCACCGGTCGTTGACGCATGCGCGTCTCCCTCCGCGGGGTGCCCGACGGTTCGGCGGGATCACCCTAGCGGGCCGCCGAACGGGGTGGAATGGCTTTCCGTCACGGTCCGGCTACGTTGACCGGGCGGGGCGCGGCCCCACCCGTCGGTACCGGTGCCGCGGGACGGAGCCCCGGCACGCCCCCGGCGCACGCCCCGGCGCACGCCTCGGGG
>NZ_VKHT01001295.1 GCF_014141535.1 Streptomyces alkaliphilus
GGCCGGGGGGATCCCTGGGGCCCACCCCGGCGCGTCGCCGTGCATGGCGCGGTGGTACGGGTCGTCGGGTCCGATGTCGCCCGGACGCACCGGACGACCGGTGAAGGCCGCCTTGTAGAGGGCCGCGGTGAACTCCAGGGTGCGGCGGGCGTCCGGACCGCTGCCGGGCGGACGGACCCCGGCGCGCATCGCCGCCAGGATCCCGGCCAACTGCTCGGTGTGCGAGCTTGGCACGTCCCGCTCCGGGGTGCGCCAGTGCTCCACCCGTCCGGGCTCGACACCGGGGCGCGGGGTGTACCGCCAGTCGGCGTTGGTGTGCCCGTAGAGGTGGGTCAGCTCCACGGTGGCGTCGTCGCAGTCGATCCGGATGCGGCTGACCTCGTCGGGCGAGAGCACGCTGTTGACGACGGTGGCCACCGCCCCGTTGGCGAAGCGGACCAGGGCGGTGGAGACGTCCTCGGTCTCCACGTCGTGGCGCAACCGGGCGACCATGGCCCGGATCTCGATCCAGTCGCCGAGAAGATGGAGCAGGAGGTCGTTCTGGTGGATTCCGTGGCCCATGGTCGGGCCGCCGCCCTCGCTCGCCCAACCGCCCCGCCAGGGCACCGCGTAGTACTCCTCGGTCCGGTACCAGGTGGTCTGGCAGTGGGCGACCCGCGGGGCACCCAGCTCACCGGCCTCCAGCAGCGCGCGGGCGTGGACGGTGCCGGAGCCGTGGCGGTGCTGCGCGACCACCGAGGCGTAGGGGCCGCCCTCGCGCTCGGCCGCGGAGATCGCGTCGAACTCGGCCAGCGAGAGGCACAGCGGCTTCTCGCACCACACCCAGGCGCCGGCGGCGAGTGCGGCCAGGGTCTGTTCGCGGTGGAACACCGGTGGGGTGCCGATCAGCACCAGGTCGGGGCGCTCGGCGGCGAGCATCGCGTCGAGGTCGGTCCATCCGGTGACCGGCCCGAGGCCGGGGTGTCGGGCCACCTCGGCGGCGAACGCCTCCAGGCGGGTGGGGTCCACGTCCACGGCGGCGACCGGTCGCACCTCGGACGCGTGGGCGGCCAGGGCCGCCAGGTGGGCGCCGGTGACGATGGCCCCGGTGCCGACCACGGCGGCCCGGAAGGGCCCCGACCGACCGTCGACCGGGGGCGTGGGGGGCTGGGC
>NZ_VKHT01001296.1 GCF_014141535.1 Streptomyces alkaliphilus
CGGTCCCTCCCTGTGGTGTCGGTATCCACGGTACGGCCGTCGGTGTCCTCGGTGGGTGGGGAATACGGAACCGGGCCGGCTGGTCGGGCGGGTCCGGCGAGGAGTTGCCGGTGCGCGGTGAGGGGCGGGACGGTGTCGGCCGCATCGGCAGTGGTCAGGAGTTGCGCCGGTCCCGGGTGCATCGGTTCCTTCTTCGGGGAGCTCCCGGGTCAGGGCGCCCGGGCCGGGCGGTGTCCGGGCACGCTCACCTCGCACGCCGCGGCAACCGGCCGAGGACCATCCACGGATGTCGTCAGCGGCGGTTGCGCGGGTGGTTGCGGGCGGTGCGTTCGTTGCCGTGCTTGTACGCGCCGGTCCAGCGCGCCATCACTGCCTGGGCGTCGCCCGATGCCACCTCGGTGAGGAACTTCTGCACCCGGGCGCCGCGCAGGGTGCTGGCGGGGTGGCCGTGGTGGGTGATGGTGACGCTTCGGTCGCCGTGCTGTTGGTACCGGAATCCGGAAGGTCTCGGCATGTCCGTATCCTGCCCGCACGACCGTTCCCGCGTCGTCCCATTTCTTTCGGCCGTCGGCCCGGGACCGCCCCGGCCCGGCGCCGAAACCACGTTGGGCCGGGGCGGTCCCGGCCAAAGCAGGGGGCTCCCGTCCCGGCCGGGGTGGGGTCAGCGTTTGACGCGGGCGCGGATGGCGAGGATGGCCAGGGCCAGCAGGGCGGGTTCGGTGAAGCGGCTTCCCATCTCGATGTAGGTGCCGGCGGTGGTGAGGTTCTGTCCCGAGGAGCGGAAGACGGTGGAGTTGATCACCACGCGCAGGGCCTTTTCAAAGCGGTCGGTGGTCAGCTCGATCCGGTGGCCGTTCTGCGCTCCGGTGATCTCGGGGCGGGGGTCCTTGTCGGGCAGGCCCCACACCATCATCACCAGCACGGTGGTCGCCATCGCGACGCCCAGCCAGGCCAGGGCGCGGGAGGCGCGCAGGCCATAGCCGGACAGGGCCCAGTAGGCGGTGATCAGTGCGCGTTCGGCGCGGGGTCGGGTGGGGTCGTGGCGGCGCATCTCCATCTCGCCGTAGTAGAAGTCCGCGGCATCCGGTTCGGCCCTGCGGTCCTCCAGGGACTTGCGCAACTGCCGGTACAGCGCCGCCACGGCACGTGGGG
>NZ_VKHT01001297.1 GCF_014141535.1 Streptomyces alkaliphilus
CCCCGGCCCCCGGCCCCCGACCCGCGCCGCTCATCGGGCCGCGGCGAGCCGGGCGGCGGAGTCCGCGTCGACGCACGCCTGGATGACCGGGTCCAACTCGCCGTCCAGGACCTGGTCCAGGTTGTACGCCTTGAAGCCGACGCGGTGGTCGGAGATCCGGTTCTCCGGGAAGTTGTAGGTGCGCACCCGCTCGGAGCGGTCCACGGTGCGGACCTGGCTGCGGCGGGCGTCGGACGCCTCGCGGTCGGCCTCCTCGCGGGCGGCGGCCAGCAGTCGGGCGCGCAGGATGCGCAGCGCCTGCTCCTTGTTCTGCAGCTGGCTCTTCTCGTTCTGGCAGGAGACGACGATGCCGGTGGGCTGGTGGGTGATGCGCACCGCGGAGTCGGTGGTGTTGACCGACTGGCCGCCGGGTCCGGAGGAGCGGTAGACGTCGATGCGCAGGTCGTTCGGGTTGACCTCCACGTCCACGTCCTCGGCCTCGGGCAGGACCAGCACGCCGGCGGCGGAGGTGTGGATGCGGCCCTGGGACTCGGTGGCGGGGACCCGCTGCACGCGGTGGACGCCGCCCTCGTACTTCAGGCGCGCCCACACGCCCTGCCCCGGCTCGGCGACGCCGCGCGCCTTGACCGCCACCTGCACGTCCTTGTACCCGCCCAGGTCGGAGGGGGTGGCCCCGAGGACCTCGGCGCGCCAGCCGTGGCGCTCGGCGTAGCGCAGGTACATCCGCAGCAGGTCGGCGGCGAACAGCGCGGACTCGTCGCCGCCCTCGCCGGCCTTGATCTCCAGGATGACGTCCTTGTCGTCCTCCGGGTCCCGGGGCACCAGCAGCAGGCGCAGGCGCTCGGTCAGCTCCTCGCGCCGGGTCTCCAGGCTCTTCGCCTCGGCGAGGAAGTCGGTGTCCTCGGCGGCCAGCTCGCGGGCCGTCGCGACGTCCTCCCCGCAGGCGACCCATTCCCGGTAGGCGGCCAGCACGGGGGTCAGTTCGGCGTAACGCCGGTTGAGGGCGCGGGCGCGGGCGCGGTCGGCGTGGATGGAGGGGTCGGCGAGCTGTCGTTCGAGGTCGGCGTGTTCGCCGATGAGTTCCTCGACCGCCTCGAACATCGGTGGACTCCCGGTGGGACGGCGGGCGAAGGCCCGGGAAGGGGGCTGTGG
>NZ_VKHT01001298.1 GCF_014141535.1 Streptomyces alkaliphilus
CGACACACCCCCACACCCGGTCCGGCCGCGTGCCGGGCCCCCGACCCACGGAGACGTTCGGATCATGAGCAAGCGCAATACACAGGAAGCCAAGCGGGTGGCCCGCGAGCGGCTGAAGGCGGAACGGGAGAAGCAGGCCAAGCGCGAGAGCATGCGCCGGCAGCTGACCGTCGGCGGCATCGTCGCCGGCGTGCTGGTCCTCGCGGTGCTGGTCGGTTTCGCCATCGCCAACCTGGGCGGTGGTGGGGACTCCACCGACTGGGAGGCCGTCGCCGCGGACCTGGAGGAGCAGGGCGAGGACGCGGAGTACGCGATACCCGCCAACGCCTCGGGTGAGGGCGGTCTGACCATATCCATCGGCGACGAGGGTGCCGAGGATGTCTTCTCCTTCTACGAGGAGCCCCGCTGCCCGGCCTGCTCCGACTTCGAGCGGGCCACCGGCGAGGCCGTCGCCGAGGGCATCGAGGCCGGTGACTTCCGCGCCGAGTGGACCTTCGGCGCCTTCTTCGACGAGCAGATGAACGGCGGGACCGGCTCCAAGAACGCCATCAGCGCCCTGGGCGCCGCCCTGGACGTGAGCCCCGAGGCGTTCCTGGGCTACCTGCACGCCCTGTACTCGGAGGAGTTCCACACCAGCACCAACCGCGCGGACGACTTCGGTGACGACGACCGCCTGATCGAGATCGGCCGCTCGGTGGAGGCGCTCTCCGACGACGCCGCCTTCGATCGGTTCGAGGAGTCGGTGCGCGAGAGCACCTTCGCCGCCTGGTCGATCCGGATGGGCGAGAAGTTCTCCGCCGAGCCGGAGATCACCGGCACCCCGACCGTGCTGCTCAACGGGGAGCGGGTGGAGACGCCGCGCTCGGCCGAGGAACTGCGGGCGCTGGTGGGCTGAGGACCGACTCCGCGCCGTACCGGTTCCGGCCGCCGGGAACGGTACGGCGCGGACCCCGCGAAAGGAGCGGGAGCCCGCGAGAATCCCGACGGTCCGGCGACGGGCTCCGGACGGGTCGGCCAACCCCGATCAGCGGGCGGGCGAACTCTTCGTGAGCGCCCGCCCGTTCGCCTTCCGGGGCCTGTCCCCTCCCGCTACCGATCCGTAGCATCCTGCTCCGTGACCGAGACCCGTGACCCCCGTGCCGGCGCCACCC
>NZ_VKHT01001299.1 GCF_014141535.1 Streptomyces alkaliphilus
GCCCGGCGCCGGGAACGTCCCCGCCCGCCGTGTCCGGGGGAGTGACCTCCCCCGGACACCCGTGGGCGGGGACCCGCTCCGGACCCCGGAAGTCAAGGCGTACCCTGGGGTGTGCCGAGGAATCGAAAGTCGTAGGGAGTCGGACGTGTCCGCTGTCGCACCCGACGGTCGCAAACTGCTCCGGCTGGAGGTCCGCAACAGCGAGACCCCCATCGAGCGGAAGCCCGAGTGGATCAAAACCCGGGCGAGGATGGGCCCCGAGTACCGCGAGCTGCAGGGCCTGGTGAAGCGGGAGGGCCTGCACACCGTCTGTCAGGAAGCGGGCTGTCCCAACATCTTCGAGTGCTGGGAGGACCGCGAGGCGACCTTCCTCATCGGCGGCGAGCAGTGCACCCGACGGTGCGACTTCTGTCAGATCGACACCGGTAAGCCCGCCGAGTTCGACCGGGACGAACCGCGCCGGGTCGCCGAGTCGGTACGGCAGATGGAACTGCGGTACGCGACGATCACCGGTGTCGCCCGGGACGACCTGCCCGACGGCGGCGCCTGGCTGTACGCGGAGACCGTCCGCCGGATCCACGACCTGATGCCGGACACCGGCGTGGAACTGCTGATCCCGGACTTCAACGCCGTGCCCGAGCAGCTGGCCGAGGTCTTCTCCTCCCGGCCCGAGGTACTGGCGCACAACGTGGAGACGGTGCCCCGCATCTTCAAGCGGATCCGCCCCGCCTTCCGCTACGAGCGCTCCCTCGAGGTGATCCGCCGGGCCCGTGAGGACGACCTGGTCACCAAGTCCAATCTGATCCTGGGCCTGGGCGAGACCCGCGAGGAGGTCTCGGAGGCCCTGCGCGACCTGCACTCGGCGGGCTGCGAGCTGATCACCATCACCCAGTACCTGCGCCCCACCCCCCGGCACCACCCCGTGGAGCGGTGGGTGAAGCCGGAGGAGTTCGTCGAGTTGCAGGCGGAGGCCGAGGAGATCGGTTTCGCCGGCGTGATGTCGGGGCCGCTGGTGCGCTCCTCGTACCGGGCCGGTCGCCTGTACAAGCAGGCCGTGGAGAGGCGCGGCGCGGCCTCCCCGGCCGCCTGAACCCTCCACCCGCGGCGGGAAAGGCGCTCCCCGCCCGCGACCGACACAACCCCCGGCAC
>NZ_VKHT01000013.1 GCF_014141535.1 Streptomyces alkaliphilus
GACATCGGCTGATGGAGGGGGGAGGTTTCGCCGACACTGGTCGGCGGTGGCCGGCATGATGAGCCGCATGTCCCTGTATCGAAAGGTCGATGCCGCGTAGGCGGCCCGGCGTGTGGCCGGGTGGAATGCCTCTGGGACGACCGCTAGTGCCGCATCAGGCAACGTTCGCCCTGTCGATGACCTCGCGGAGGCGTTCGTCGGCGGCGTGACGGTTTCGCCAGATGATGTAGCGGCGGATCATGCTGCCCTGCTCTTTGTGGCTGGTGTGGTCGGTGCCGTCGAGGGTGAAGTAGCGCAGGGCGGTGAACTGGGCCTCTATCCGGTTCAGCCAGGAGCTGTTGGTCGGGGTGTAGGCGATCTCCACGTTGTTCGCTTCCGCCCACGCCCCCACCCGCCGGCACCGCTTCGTCGTCAGGTGCGGTGAGTAGTTGTCGCAGACGATGGCGATGCGCACGTTCACCGGGTGCAGCGAGCGCAGGTAGCGGCAGAACCCCGGGGACTTCGACCTGTTCTTGGTCTTCTTGATGTGGCCGTAGAGCTGGTCTTTGGCCGGGTCGTAGGCGGCGAACAGGTGCCGCACCCCGTGGGGGCGGGTGTAGGTCGCCCGCCGCCGGGGCCGGGGTTCGCGGCCGGGGTCCTTGTGCCTGCCGCCGCGCTCGGCCCACTGCCGGCCCGGGTGCGGCTGGAGATTGAGCGGCCCGAACTCATCGAGACAGAACACCACCTCCGGCTCGTCGTCCTCGGGTACGACCTCGCCGTCGGCGATCGCGTACAGGTGCTCCACCCGCGCCTTCTTGGCCGCGTAGTCCGGGTCGCGGGAGGTCTTCCAGGTCTTCACGCGTTGAAAGGAGACGCCTTCCTCGCGGAGCAGGATGCGCAGGCCCTCGTGGCTGATGTCGTCGACCACCCCCTCGGCGACCAGGAAGTCCGCCGGCTTGGTCAGACCCGGGTCGAGAACGGCAGGCCGTGCTCGGCCGGCCTGGACTTGGCGATCTTCTTGATCTCCCGGCGTTCGGGCAGCGTGAAGGTCTTCGGTCGGCCGCCCTTGTACTTGGGATACAGCGAGTCGAAGCCGTCGGCGTTGAAGTTGTGGATCACGTCCCTCACCCGGTCATCGCTGGTGAAGGTGACCTCGGCGATCTTCGCCACCGGCATGCCCTGGGCGGACAGCAGGACCATATGGGCACGCCGCCAGGTCACCACCGACCCGCTGCCGCGGCGGATGATCCGCAGCAGCCGCCTGCCCTCGTCGTCATCGATCTCACGGACCCGCACACGTTCAGCCACGTGATCATTCTGGCGTCGGCGAGCTTCCCGGCGCAGCAACCGCGCGACACATCACGACAGGGCGAACGTTGCCTGACGCGGCACTAGTACCTGAGCATCGCACCGGCTCTCGGTGCCGGAGCGAGTGTCAGTGCCGTGTGCCACGCTCCACCCATGACCACTACTCGGATGAAGGGCCCCTGCCTGCCCTCATACCGCACGCTGTCCACCCTCGCGCTGTCCGAGCCCGAGGACCACGTCCGTGAACTCACCGACTGGGTGGAGCACGCCTCCGCCGTCACCGCCCTTCCTGGGGCGCAGAACAGCTGGGACACGGCCTACAAGTGGCTGCGCCTCGCGCAGGGCCTGCGCACGGTGACGTTCGACATGTCGTACGACGACGGCGGCATGTGCTCGGCCGGCCTCGACTTCGACGCCGTCTGGACCGGGATGATGGAGGAGTGGCAGCAGCACCAGGTCCGTCTTGGCTACCTGCGTGCAGCACTTGAAGGATTCGTCCGGCTGCTGCACCCGGACACCACGGAGCCTGGACTGGTCATAGAAGCCGCGGAACAGCGGCTGTACCACCACGCCGACGCATGGCCGGTGCACGCTCGCGCGGTCGCCGACCATCTGCGGACGCATGCCCCTGACGGGGTGCCGGGCGCCGGCACGCCGGTGGCGGCAGCGGTGACCCAGGCGATTGCCCTGCACGAGATGGCCGTCCGGGGCCGTGCCGCCATCCCCGAGCCGGACAGCGACGTGGACGGGAAGGTCTTTCCCACCGGGCACGCCGAGGTCTGCGTGCTCAAGGAAGCCTCCACAGTGCTGCTGCTGGGAATCCAGCTGCTGATGGCGGCAGCGGTGCAGGAGGACCGCGTCGCCGTCTTCGACGACAAGTACCTTCTCGACGGCATGTGGATTCCCGACTCCTCGGGCGGCAGCCGCTGGGTGGACGAAGAGATGCCCTACGGCAAATACCTCGCCGTCCTCCACCTTCAGCCCGGTGAGCCACCCGAGCTCTGACTCCGCCATCGGCAGCGCCAGCGGCGGCCACGTCGGCACGCCAGGGACAAAAGATGGGTGGGGCCCGAAGCCATGGCTTCGGGCCCCACCCATCGCGGCCTGCTCGGCAGATATCAGGTCATGCACCAGCCGGAGTCGCAAGCCCCCTCATCGTTATCGACGTCATCTCCCCCCTGGCCCTGGTCGGGGATGGCCTGGGTGAGGGGGATGCCGTACCTCGTGAGATACACGGCATCCCGCCCGAGTGCGGCCCGCCGACGGTTAATCGCCTCCTCCAGTCGGACAGACTGAGCGAACAACTCGGGCTCGTGCCGACGCTGGTGGCGCCAGGCGCCGACGGTGCGGAAGGGGCAGAAGAAGCAGGAGCTCTTGGGCGGTACCGGCAGGCCGGCCTCGGTGATGATGCGTTCGCAGTCGTTCCGGTGCAGCCCGAGGTCGAGGAGGGGGTACTCGATGACCTCGTGAGCTTCCCTCCGCCGACGGTTGGCGCGATGGATTTCGTCGACTGATATGCCGATACCGACCGCCGCCGGATCCTCCGCTGTGGCGCCATGCTCTCGAAGCCACCGCCCGACCACCTTGATCTTGAAGTCGGCGGTGCAATTGCGGCGGCCAGGAGCGCCGTTGGCCATGCGGACCGGGATGGGAATCGACCGGGTGTCCGGCCGGTTCAGCCGCTGCATGAGCGTTTCCGTGGCCCCGTCGCGGCGGCGCCGCTTGAGCTCGTGGACGTCCAGTCCCGCACGTGCGGCGTACGGGATGGCGATCTCGCGAACGTAGGCAAGGGTCGCGGGGTGCTCGCTGTCGTCGCCGACATTGGCGAACAGGAAGGTGGGGAAGTCGATCTCTCTACGAGCGGCCAGCGCGAGCAGGGCGGTGCTCTGGACACCGCCTCCGTAGGAAACGACCTTCATCGGAGGACGGGTGGGCTCGCGGGAAGCGGCCTCGGGGATGGAGTCGGTGGGATCGGCGTGGTGGGCTCCGGCGGTCTGCTGCAAGATCGACATATGAGAGACAGTATGGATGGAGCACGGTGAGATCAAGTGTTTCTCTCATTGCTGCTGGCGAACACGACTGAGCTGTCTGCGGGCGTCGGCCACCGCGTAACGAGCGAGAGGTGGTCTAGCGCTGAGGTTTGATGACCACGGAGTGACCCTGGGCCAGAACCGATGCGAGGAACTCGGTGGCGGCGGTCTGGTCGGCAGCGGAGAACGCCCGGGCGGCGGGCAGCGGCTCCTGTGGCGGGGGCGCGGCAGGGGGACTGTGTCTGCGTCCTCGAGGTTTCTGGGGGGCGCGCTGCCCCGCGCGGAGATCTTCGACCGCGGCCGGGACGATGGTCCGCTGCCGCTGCTCTGCGTCGGCCAGGATGGTTTCCAGGAGCCACAGCGGAGAACCGGAGAGCATCAGGTCGGCCTCGGCGATCCGCCGACGGTTACGCCACCGGGAAACGGCTTGGGTGTCCTTGCCGAGGACGCGACCAACTTCCTGGATACCGAGGATGACAGGCAGATGCTCTCTGTCCTGCACTTCGTAGCCCTCAGGGATTCCGGCCCTGTAGGCCGCTAGTCGTTGCTGACCAGCCCGGCGGTCGCCGTCGCTGCTGATCTGAAGCACCGTCGTCAGCAACCAGTACGGATTGCCCGAAGCAACCAGGTCAGGCTCCGGGAGCGTGCCTTCTGTGCGCCACTTCTGTGACGTCTGGCGCTCGACCGCGAAGAGGGAGGCGATCTCAGCGTGCCCGAGCAGGTACGGGACCCGCGGTTGAGACATGAGCACCTTTCCCACACCAACGTTCCTGCCAGGTGACTGCCACGCGGGCACGGCTTCCTCACCGGGCTGTCTGCAGAGATCCTAGGCGGGTTTGCAGGCAGCCCGGCGCATCCGGCCGGAGGACGGCGGTGGCTCGCTGGGAAGCACGGCGGCTGCCCCGGAGCTGGCCTCGATGCCGAGGCCGGTCGTGAGCACTGGTGGTTAGGACAGCTCCTGTCCGTGCCGGATTTCCCATGTCCCGACGTCGGTGTAGAAGCGGCCGAAGTGGCGAAGCCATGCTGCGATGGTCTCGGTGGTCCTTCGTGCCTGCTCGTCGGTCATGCCGGTCTGTTCCTGCAGCGCGTGCTGCAACTCCACATTGCTCAAGCGGTCACCGGCCACGAGCGCCTGGAGGGCGGGGATCTGCCGCAGCCGGCTCTTGATCAAGTCCGAGAACTCCGCCTCGCACAGGCCGGCTGGAACGCCGAGGAGCGCGAGGTCGCGCACGATGGCTGCTTCTACAGAGCGCCCGAACTGGGCCCGCCCGCAGTAGTACGGGTAGAGGGCGTCCGGGCGTCGCGTGACCGGATACCAGCCCTGCGGGGCTTCCTCTCGTGGCTGGTCAGAGGCGGTTGGGCGTTGCTCCTTCAGCAGCTCGGCCTGACTTCTGACCAAGGCGGCCATGTGGGGAGTCGCCTCGACCGCCCGGACCTCGATCTCTGCGAGTACCCGGACAATTTCGGGATGGGCGGCGGGGGCCTCCACCAGGATCTCGATGTTGGCGTTGGCGACGCGCCCGGTTGCCCTCCCGGTCAGGTTGGCGGACCCGATCAGGCAGCGCTCGCCGGCGAGGTAGAGCTTGGCGTGCAGGTTCGGGCACAGCGCGATGCGGAGCCGTTTGTCTTCCTCGGCGAGCTCGATGATCTCGGGGTCGGACACCCCGGCCGCCACCTCTTCGGGGACCCAGCGCGTGATGCACTCGATGTCCTCGACGGCGGCGGGGAGGGCGGTCAAGACGGTTGTAAGGATCTCGCGCTTGATGAAGGGCGCCACGAGGGTTGCCCGTCCGTGGGCGCCCGCCATCAATTCTTCGATCTGCCTCCAGATGTGGCCAGGCTCGGGCACGCTCAGTCGGCCTTCCCGTCCACGAATTCGCGGGCGTACCGGCCCCACTCGCGGCGCGCGTCGGCGATGCGCTCGCGGTCCCGGTCGGGGTAGGTCTCGTCTTCCATCCGAGCCCAGGAGAAGAGCAGCAGCTTGAAGGTGTCGGCAGCACGGTCGAGCCGGTCGCGCAGCTCATTGACGTCGGCGTCCTCGGGGACGTCTTCGAGGACGGCCATGAGCTGGGCGTGCAGCGGATGCTTCTCGTTGAAGATCACCTGCAGCATGCCAGCCATGAGGTCGATGCTGAAGAAGGCGGAGGTGTCCTGGAAGCTGGAGATCCATCGCGCGCGCAGATCCTTCTCCAGGGCCTCCTCGACCATGGACTGGGCGGTGTCCTCGTCCAGGTGGTGCCGCTGGGTGAGAGCCTCGACCTGTTCCTGCCGCTTGGCCTCGGGGGTCGTGCCCTCTTCCAGTTCGTCGGTCTTGCCGGTGTAGCCCTCCTCGCTTCGGCGCTTGACAGCGTCCGTGACCTTGGAAGCGACGTCATCGTCGTGCCGCTTCTTGTTCTTGCGGGTCCCGATCGTCTGCTGCTTGAGCTGGCGCCGGATGGCCGGCAGCAGCTTCTCTTCCAGGTAGAGCACGAGGTCGATCAAGGGCAGACGCGGATCGCCGAGCTCGGCAAGGCGCTCCTTGAAGCCCTTGAAGGACTCGCCGGCCTCGGCGTGGGCCTTCCAGTCGAAGTGGGCCAGGGAGGAGAAGACGGTGGCGCTCTGCTTGTTGTTGGTCACGCCGAAGATGGGGTCGAGGTCCGGCGGGAATTCCACCTCGATGCCCCACCACCGCTCCGTCGGGTCGTATCCGATGGCCCAGGACGCGTCGAGGTCCAGTTCCCTACCCTGGCGCACGAGCGAGATACCGACGTTGCGCCGGGCGTGCTTGCCCCACGGCAGGATGCCGGAATCGGTTGTGCGGCTGATCCCGTCCGGCCACGGGTGGCCCTCGACGTCGGCACGGCGGGCCTCCGGGCGGGCGATGGAGGCCCGGACCGTGATGTTGTGCTTCTTGCCCTCGTGAAGCACGGGGAAGTGCATAACACCAGGCTCGGACTCACTGCCCATCGAGAAGGGCATGAACATCGGCTTGTTGTCGAACGGCTCCGGCGTGGAAGTCGGCGCCATCAGGTAGAGCGGATCGTTGGGAACGGCGTGGTACTCGCCGTCCACGGTCTTGCCCTCGCGGACGGGTGCCATCCGGATGTCGACGCGTCCCTTGTCGAGGTAGTGCCGGTAAACCCGGCCGATCAGGTCGGCGGTGTTCTTCAGGGTGGCCGCGGCCCCATACCAGTTGACCTTGTCCAGGTTGGCCCAGACGACGAGGGTGCCGGTGTCACCGAGCCCGTCGCTCAGGTCCCGCCAGTAGTCGGGCAGCGGATCGTGTGTGGGTTCGGGGACGTCGTCGATCAGCCCCTTTTCGATCTCTTCGAGGCTGAGGTAGGTGTGCATGGCGTTGCCCGCGCCGTTGGTCCAGGACCAGACATCCAGCCGGGTGCACTGCGACATGCTGGAGTTAGGCAGGCCCATGCCGAAACGGCCGATGCGGTCGGGGTCGGCGCCCTGGCCGTCACCGTACTTCAGGGCACGCCGCAGCTGTGGGGACTCCATGCCGTGACCGTTGTCGAGTACGGCTATGGTCTCCACGCGGTGGCTGGTCCGGGAACCGACCTGCACAGGGTTCTCGCAGGCGAAGACCTCCACGAGGGTGGCCTTGGCGTCGATGCTGTTGTCGATCAGTTCGGCGAGGGCGTAGGCGGTGTTCTTGTAGCCGCTGTCCCGCATGGCCTTGACGGTCAGCGAAGGACTGACGATCCGGTAGTTGCTGCCGTCGCTGGTCACGCTGTCTCCCATACATCTTCCCAGTTGGTGAATGCTTCGGCGACGTCGCCGAACCCGGGAAGCTCCGGGTTCACGACGGTGACGATTTCGCAGGTGTCCGTGCCGCCGGCCTTCGGGCCACGGATGACGCGGCCGACCATCTGGCTGTATAACACCAGGGACTTGGTCGGACGGGCGATCACTGCCGCGCTCGCCGCTGGTGCGTCGAAGCCGGTCGTCAGGACACCGAAGTTGCACAGCACCATGGGGCGCCGGCCTGACCCCTTGAACCGCGAGATGACCTGGCTGCGATGCCGGGGGGAGGACTCACCCGTCACGAACTCGGCATCGAAGCCCGCAGCGGACAGCACCGCTGCGATCAGCCGGCAGTGGTCCACGGAGGCGGCGAACACCAGGATCCGCCGGTGCTGCTGCTGTAGCAGCTCCGTGATCGTCTGAACGATCTTGAGATTCCACTGCTCGTCACGCGCGAGTTCGGCCATCATGGCGGCCGGGATGTCGAACGACCGCGCAAGGAGCTGCTGGTCCCTGGCGGACAGATGCACGCCGACCTCGGAGGCCACCGTCCGCATCAGTGGCTTGGCCAGGTAGCCCTGGTCGATCAGGGCTGTCACCGGGTTGGTGTAGCCCTCGATCTCCAGCATGACCTTCTGCCGGGAGAAGTAGTCCGAGAGCTCCTCGTCCTTGGAGATGTCGGCCCACGTGCGTCCGGGCGTGGCGGTCAGCCCCAGCAGGCTCGCATCGTGACGGATCGTCAGCTCATCGACCACCCTCTGGAACGTAGGCGCGATGATCTGATGAGCCTCGTCGAAGACCGTCAGCGTGCTGCGCGCCGCCAAGGTGGCCAGGAACTGCGGATCCGACTTGGCCGCCGAGACGGCCTTCTCCAGCCCAAGAACGACCAGCCCGTCGGTCATTTCTGCAAGGTCTACCGGGGCGCCGCCCCAGACCCGCAGGACCGGCAGCGGCCGGTCGCCGACCTTCGTCCAAGCGCGCTCGAACTCGACTGCGGCCTGCTCCAGTAGCTCCTGCCCGTGGGCCAGCCACACCACCACGGTGGGCTCGTGCTGCCGCAGGTGATCGCAGATCAGGCTCATGCCCGTGCGCGTCTTGCCTACGCCGGTGGGGAGATGCAGCACTGTCCGCCGTGGGCCGTCGTACAGCAGCTCCTTGACCCGAGCCGCGGCGTGCCGCTGATGCGGGAACAAGCCGTACTCCGGAGCCGACTTCTGTTTGAGCGCTGGCGGAAGGGACGGCACCCGGTCGATCGTGAAGCCGAAGAACTCCAGCAGCTCGCGGCGCTCGTTGGCCGTCCACTTCAGACTCTGCAGGTAGTCCAGCGGCGCCTGCTCGTCCCCCAACGACCCTAGGCGCTGCGCCAACTCCGCCTGCTTGGGGCCCGGAACCAGAGCGATCAGGGCGGAACGCTCAGTCGCGTCGGCGACCAGGCGTTCGGCATCAATGGCGACCGGTGCGACAGCCCGGAGGCGGTCGTCACCCGCCGTGCCTCCCTCGATCAGATTGAGCAGGGCGCACAGCTGCTCGCCGAGATGCCCCCGGATGTACGCCAGCGGCGCATCCGCGAGGAGCGCCTTGAAGGACATCCCCGGTGACCAGGTTGTCACTGTCCCACCTGCCCGGCGGCAGGCTCCAGCCCGCAAGCGTCCGCGGCTGAAGCAGCTGTCGTCATGAAGTTCCACCCCCAGTTCGAGCACGTCAAGCACCGCCCCAACGTGCACTGTTACTGCGACGCTGCAGCGTGCGGACCACCCTAATCGGGACCACTGACAACAGGGGCACCATCAAGCGAAAAGCCCAGCCAGGTACGGCATTTGGTTCGTGCTCTCGGTGTGGAAACAGATCTTGCGGTACGCAGCTTGCGCGCGAGGCGCGCGTCATAGAACATCCGTTCGGTAAATGGCTTGCGACACCACGCGTTCGAGTGATTCAGAGAGTGGATCTCGGCTCGCGGCTAGGATCACGGCGACCTACTGGTGAAACCCCGGATGCGGGGCGAGGTTTCCACCAGCAGTACATTGGTGTGCGACACGAGTGAGGCGGGGTGACAGGCGATGAGTGAGCTGAATGGGCTAGATGTGTCCTATTTTGACTACAATGCCACCGCTCCGATCCGGCCGGAGGCCCGCGCGGCCGTCATCGAGGCCATGCAATCAGTCGGCAACGCCTCAAGCATGCACCACCCCGGACGGCAGGCGGCTCATCGAGTCGACGTCGCCCGCCGGCAGCTAGCCGATCTTCTTGGCTGCTCGCCTGGCGAGATCATCTTTACCTCCGGGGCGACCGAAGCGAACAATCTGGCTCTGCGGGCCGCGTTCACCGCCGGAAGTCCCCTGGTCACAAGCCCTGTTGAGCATCCGGCTGTGCTGGAGACGGCGCGCACGGTCACCGCCGGAGGCCCCGAGGATATTGTGCTCCTGCCGGTAGGTGGCGACGGCCTGGTGGATCTGGACGTCCTGAAACAGGTCTTTGCCGCGCGTCAGGGGGGAGTGGTCTCCCTGATGGCGGCGAACAACGAGACCGGCGTCCTCACCGATCTCCGCGTCGTGGCCAAGGCGGCCCGTGAAGCCGGTGCACTCGTCCACACAGACGCCACGCAGCTCATCGGCCGCCTCCCCATGGACGTCGCCGAGCTCGACGTCGACCTTTTGTCGCTGTCGGCCCACAAGTTCGGCGGACCGCAGGGAGTCGGTGCCCTGTATGTGCGGCGTGGGTCCC
The DNA here is from genome assembly GCF_014141535.1 of Streptomyces alkaliphilus. Classification (GTDB taxonomy): domain Bacteria; phylum Actinomycetota; class Actinomycetes; order Streptomycetales; family Streptomycetaceae; genus Streptomyces; species Streptomyces alkaliphilus. The sequence goes on from NZ_VKHT01000013.1 coordinate 9,774, forward strand.
CACTCCCGCACCGGCCGCTCCTCGTGGGCGGCGGACAAGAGCGGGGATGGCGCGCGGGCACCCTGAACGTGGCAGGGATCATCGGCATGGGAGCAGCGGCCGAGGCCGCTGCGCGCGGCCTCGGTGAGGAGGTCGAGCGGGTCGCAGCCATGCGTGACCGCCTCGAACACCTGGTCACTGGCGTTCTGCCCGACTGCCGTATCAACGGCCGGCGCGATCAGCGCCTGCCCGGCGTGACGAGCATTACTTTCCCTGGAGTGCCTGCGGACGCGGTCTTGGCGGCAATGCCCGACGTCGCTGCCTCGGAGGGCAGCGCGTGCGCGTCCGGCGCTCCGACCCCGAGCCACGTGCTCCTGGCGATGGGGCTGTCTCGCGCGGACGCCGACAGCACAATCCGCTTCTCGCTGGGCTACGCCACCACGGATGCCGAGATCAAGCACGCCGCGCAGGCCGTCAAACGCGCCGTGATGCAGGTTCGGGCAGTGCTGGCCGAAGCCGATGGTCCCCGCTGACCGTCACCCCGTTTACCAACCTCGTTAGAGCAATCGCATTGGACACAGAGAGGTCCCGGATGTCAGACAGCCGGCTTGGGGAAGCCGCCCTTTTTGCCTTCGCGCGACACGAAACTTTCGCGCCCCGCTTCGGCTGGCTACACAAGGCGTACATGCAGGTCAAACGCGATCAGGGTGCGTTCCTCGCGGCTGATGCCCCGGTGCGGTTCGGTGTGGGCAAGAACATGGTCAACGCCATGCGCTACTGGTCGCGCGCGTTCAAGCTGACCCGCGAGTGCAATCCGACGAAGGGCACACAGGCCAAGTTCTCCTACCCCACCTGGGAAGCACGCTGGCTTCTGGACGAGGATGGAGCGGACCCGTACCTGGAGGAGAACGGCAGCCTGTGGCTGCTGCACTGGTGGCTGATCTCTTCCCGTCCCGGAGCCAAGAGCCACGCGCCGGCCTGGTACACGGCCTTCCACCTCGCGCCGTTCTCTCGGTTCACGACCGCGGACATGACGCAGGTGATCACCCGGCACGTGAACTTCTCCTATGACAAGAGCCCGGAAGAGGCGTCGATCGTCCGTGACGTCGACTGTCTCACCAAGATGTACGCGCGCAGCGCCCCGGAGAAGGCGGGCTCGCCGGGCAGCTACGAGGATCTGCTCGCATGTCCCTTCCGAGACCTGGACCTGCTGACGTTTGTCGGCACGCGCGGAAATGCCGAGTGGCAGTTCACCAGCGGGCACCGCACCTCGCTGCCCGCCCGGGTCCTGGCTTATGCCTGCCTCGACTACGCTGCCAAGTTCTCCCGCCGGGCCAACTCGATCTCCGTGGCCCGCCTCGCCAACGAGCCGGGCTCCCCAGGGCGCGCCTTCCGCGTCCGGGAGAACGAGATCGTCATGGCGCTGCAGAAGGTGACTGCGGACCACCCGCAACTCAACCTGACCGAGGCCGTGGGACAGCGCAGCCTTGCCTTCAGCGCCGACCCCTTCGATTTGGCCTGGGAAGTACTCGACGAGCAGTACGAATTCGTCACCCGCCGCCCCGGCTTCCCCACCCGTGAGGAATGGGCCGCCAAGTTCCCCAAGCTCGCCGAGGCCGAGCAGAAGGAACTCGCCACGAAGGCTACGGACGCCACTGACACGGACGACACCACCGACACACTCTTTGCCAAGGAGACCGCGTGACCCCTGCAACCCCCACGCGGACCTTGAGCAACCCGGCGAGCTCCGCCCCGCAGTTCCCCGCCGGTATCGAACTCGTCGGCTCCCAGATGCGCTCGACCAACCTTGAGCGCGATGTCGAGGACGCGCTGCACGACCCCTATGTCGGCGCCCGGGCCGTCGACGTCCTGGAACGCATCGCGAGTGCACTGGCAGACCAACGCCGCACCCGCGCCTGGTCGTTCACCGGCCCCTACGGATCCGGCAAGTCCACCCTGTCCAACATCATCGACGCGCTGCTGGGGCGGGATGCCAAGCGGCGCAGCGAGGCCGAGCGCATCCTCGAAGAGGCCAGCCCCGCCCTCGCTCAGCGCCTTGCCGCAGCCCGCGATGCCATCGCCCCCGAGGGATTCCTAGGTGGCGTGGCCACCGCGCGCCGCGAATCCGTCGTCGCTACCCTCTCCCGCGCCCTGCACACTGCGGCGGCGCGACGCTGGGGCAAGCGCGTCCCGAAGGCCATCGCCACCGCCCTGGAGGCGTGCACCGACCCGGACCGGGCCGGGACCAACGAAATTCTCGGCGCCGTCACGGCTCTGACGGCGGACGGGCAGCAGCCTCTGCTCCTCGTCATCGACGAGTTCGGCAAGACGCTGGAACATCTCGCCGGCCACAATGAGTTCGCCGATGCCCAGCACGACCTGTTCCTGCTGCAGGAACTCGCCGAGAAGGCGGCTGGCCCCAACGGGCTGCCCGTCTACCTGATGACCTTGCAGCACCTGTCGTTCATGGACTACGCCTCACGGTCCAGCGAACTCAAGACCCGCGAATGGGCCAAGATCCAGGGGCGCTTCGAAGACATCACCTTCGTCCCCCACCACGGCGACTCCCTGCACATGCTGCGCCGCCGCCTCGACCACTCGGCAGTCAACTCTGCCGGGCAGGCTCTGATCAACGCATCCGCCGAGGCATCCGCGGACATCTGGACCCAGCACGGCCTCGGCGTTCTCGCCGAACTCGGCCCCGACCACTTCGCCGACCTCTACCCGCTACACCCCATCACGGCCCTGGCCGCTCCGGCCCTGGCCGCCCAGATCGGCCAGCACGACCGCAGCCTGTCGGGCTTCCTCAACAGTGGGGAGCCCAACACCGTCCGCCACTCGCTGGCCCAGCACAGCAACGAGAAAGCGGAGCACGCCAGCACAGTGCGGCTGCCGCAGCTGTACGACTACTTCCTCAACTCCGGGCGCACCACCCTGCTCGCCTCCGCCAACGCGGGCCGGTGGATCGAGGTCGACTCGCGCATCCGGGACGCCAATGGCCTGCCCGATGCCGACCAGGACGTCCTGAAGACCATCGGCGTCCTCAATCTAATCGACTCCGACGGGGCCCTCAGCGCCACCGCGCCGATGATCCACTTCGCCCTCCACGACCCCACCGACGTCGCTGACTCCGACGCCTTCACGGCGCTCGAAGAGCGGCTCGCCGACCTCGTGCGTCGGGGCTTCGTCGTCCACCGTGAGTTCAGCGGCGAGTACCGCGTCTGGCAGGGCACCGACGTCGACATCGACGGCCGGCTCAAGGACATCATCAGCCACTTCGACGATGCTGCGGTCATCGACCGGCTCAGCAGCCTCATCCCCCAGGCATTCGTGGCCAGCCGCCACAGCCAGATCACCGGCATGATGCGCGTGTTTTACACCGCGGTCAGCGGCCCGGAGACCAAGACCGTTGCTGCCCCGGACGAGCTTAGGGAGCCCGCCGACGGCCTTGTCGTCTTCCACCTCGGCACCGATGCCGACAGGCCCGCCGTCCACTCACCCCTGCCGGTACTCGTCGGCACTACCGCCAATCCCGACGTGGTGCTGACCACGGCTACCTACCTCGTCGCGCTCAAGGAGCTCAGTAACCAGCAGGACATCGACCATGTTGCCCGGCGCGAAGTCATCGAGCGGCTGGTGCAGGCCGAGGCCGAGCTGCTGGAGCTGCTGCAGGACGCCTTCTACCCCCCGTCCTCCCAAGCGTCCTGGAGCCTGTGGCACACCGGGGTCGCCCATGGGGAAGAACCCGCCGCCTCCGGCCTGACGGCCCGCAGCTTGAGCGGCCTGGTCTCCCTCGCCTGCGAATCGGTGTACCCGCACACCCCGCACATCCGCAACGAGATGCTCGGCCGCCACGTCCTGACCAGCCAGGCCGCCCAGGCCCGCGGCATACTGTTGACGGCCATGCTCTCCGCCTCGGGCGAGGAGAACCTCGGCCTGCCCGGGTATAAGGCCGAACGAGCCATCTACCACGGTGTTCTGGCCTACCTCGGCCTGCACCGCGAGAACGGGGAGACACAGGCCGAGAGCCAGCAAGAGAGCCTGCTCCCGTACGGCTTCTCCCCACCCGGCGAGGGTCATGAGCACGCCCAGCCCGCCTGGAACGCCCTCAACGAGGTCCTGTCCGGGGCCACCGAGCGGGTCAGCATGGAAGAGGTCATCCGTGTCCTGATGAGTCCCCCCTACGGACTCAAGGCCGGCGTGGTCCCGGTATTCCTGATTCCGGCTCTGATCATCCGCAGGCACGATGTCGCGCTGTTCGAGGAAGGCACCTACCTCCCCCGACTGACCATTGACGCCGTCGAGCGCCTCGTGAAGGGTCCAGGACGCTTCTCGGTGAAGTACACGCCAGCCGGAGACGGCCAGCGGGGCAGCATCATCAAGAAGCTGATGGTTTCTCTCGGCGTGGAAGCACCTCGCTCCAAGGCTCTACGCAACCCCGACCTCCTCGCCGTCGCCAGTGCGCTGATCACGCGGGTGGCCGACCTCAACAAGTACGCTCGTACCACCAAGAACATCTCCGCCGATGCCCGCGCCGTGCGCGCCGCCATCGCCAAGGCGGTAGACCCGGACGAGCTGGTCTTCCACGCGTTGCCCAAGGCCCTTGGGCTGCCCGAGGTTCCGGCACGCACGCGGGCCAGCGCTGAGGCGGCGAACACCTACGTCGAACGCCTCACCGCGGCAGCCGACGAACTCGTCGCCATCGAAAGCAAGCTCCGCGCAGAGGTCGTCCGCGTCCTTGCCAAGGAGTTCCGCCTGCCGGCCGAACTGCCCAAGCTGCGTACTCAGCTGGCGGCCCGGTTGCGTGGCTTCGCAGACGCCGTGCTGACACGAGAACTGCGGGGCTTCGTCGACTTCGTCCTCAGCGACAGCCTCGAAGATGAGGACTGGCTGGAACCCATCGTCGTGCGTCTGACCAACTCCGCCCTCGGAGACTGGGACGATCACGAAGCCAAGGTCTTCCCTCAGAAGGCCCGGGCGATGGCCGCAGCTCTTGACCGCGTCGGACATCTGCACCACGCCGGACGCGAAGTCCGGAGCCGGGAAGAGAAACTCGACGCCCAGTTGTTGACCTTGACCGACAGCGCCGGCGTGGAGCAGCGCACGCTGATCTACGTACCCGAGCAGGCACGCGGCGAGGCCGACACGCTCGCCGCAGACGTCCTGAAGCGGGCGGAGAAGGCTCTAGGGCCGGACGGGGCACGGATCCTGCTCGCTGCCCTCGCCCAGCGCGTGACCGAAGCCGCGACAGCGGCGAGTGAAAGGAAGGCACAGGGATGACCGACGAAGCCGACACCAAGAAGGTCCGGCACGTGCTCGGCATCTCCGGTGGCAAGGACTCGTCCGCGCTCGCCGTCTACATGCGCGACCGAGTTCAGGAGATGGAGTACTTCTTCTGCGACACCGGCGCCGAGCTGCCGGAAACCTATGAGTACCTGAACCGGCTTGAGGCCGCCCTGGGCAAGTCGATTGTGCGACTTAACGCCGACCGCGACTTCGACCACTGGATGGAGGTCTACCAGGGCACCCTGCCCAGCCCGCAGATGCGCTGGTGCACCAAGAATCTCAAGATCAAGCCTCTGGAGGACTGGGTCGGTGACGACAAGGTCATCTCCTATGTCGCCATCCGCGCCGACGAGAACCGCCTCGGCTACGTCAGCACCAAGCCGAACATCGAGGCCGTTTTCCCCTTCCGAGAGGATGGCATCGACAAGGACGGTGTGATGCGGATCCTCGAAGAGGCCGGCATCGGCCTGCCCGGCTACTACGAGTGGCGCACGCGCTCCGGCTGCTACTTCTGCTTCTTCCAGCGCAAGCACGAGTGGGTCGGCCTCAAGGAGCGTCACCCCGACCTCTTCGACCGCGCCGTCGAGTACGAAGAGAAGGTTCGCTACCGGCACACCGCCATGAAGGGCCGCAACTACACCTGGTCACAGGGCGAGTCGCTGCCGGAGCTCATAGAGCGCAAGGAAGAGATCGAGGCCAAGCACCGGGCGGCCCTGGAGCGTGCGGCCAAGCGCATCAAGCCCAACAGGCCCCTCCTGGAGGTACTCTCCGACGCGCTCGACTCCGACGACGACGAGGCCGGCTGCTCCGTCTGCCACCTCTGACGCGCAACCACACACAGCGGCCCCAGCTCGTGCTGCTGGGGCCGTTGTTGCTTTCCCGACTTCCAATCGAGCTCGTCCCACTTGGGGTTGTGATTTCGTCCCAGGCTATGTCCCATACCTCCGGAGGAACGCAGCCCACACTCACCCATGACAAGTCGAGCTTGCAGGAAATAGGGTGACGCAACGTCACATATGAGGCATGATGGGCGCGATGTGCCCCGCCTGCTACCTCTGTCGACCACTCATATGCCACCATGAGTGATGACTCACCCACAGGCGTGGAACAGTGACGGAGTGAAACCGGGTATGGAAACTCGTGGGTTTTTGTTGCGGCACGGATGTCATCTTCTCAGTTCCTCAGGGAGCCCAGTCAGGGATTCCATCCTTCGCGTCAGCGCGCATACAGCTGGAGCTGCCCGAGATCAGGCGCCCTCTCGTTGGCGTCGCGCATGGCATTGAATGGCTTGCCGTGCTCGAGGTCTCGATCTGTTTCCTCGTCGCTGTCATTGCGCTTTGCGATATCAGCTTAAATGATCCGAAATGCAGGTCGCAGGTCCCTTCCAAGGTCATGCCGCATCTGATCTGACCCGAACCTGCTAAACGAAAAAGGGACTACGCATGCCTACGCAGGCCAAGGAAATATTCGAGGCGCAGAGCAAGAGTGTCCGCGAGTTGCTGTCTGACAATGGCCTGGGCCTCTACCTACCGCCCTACCAGCGTCCGTACGGCTGGGGTAAAGACAAAGTCGAGAAATTGCTCGACGACACCCTGCATGGCCTCAAGAATCTAGGTGAGGCGCCGGACAGCTTTACCTTCTTGGGGACCGTCATCACCATTCATGACGTCAACCACGTCACAGTGAAGCCAATCGTCAAGCCCGAGGTCCCGTCCAAGGTCCTTACCGTGATCGATGGGCAGCAGCGTTTGTCGAGCCTTCTTATCCTGCTTGTCGGCCTGCACAACCTCATTCGTCAGCGTGCATGGAAGGTCTTCAAGGGCAACGAGCCGGATCCGACCGACAGTGCTCGGATTCAGCTCTACTCGGAAACGATCAACATCCTGCAGATGCTTGGGGCGTCGTTCTACGAGCGAAAGAACTTTGGAAGTACGCCGATCTACCCACGTCTCATTCGAGCCTTCGTAGATCAGTGGGCAAAGACCGATAAGCTCAAGCTGTACGAGTCGCCGATCGCCAACCTTATCTACAGCTACTCGGTGCTAGCCGACGAGGAGAAGCCGGCTTCTAAACCCACGGACTTCAGGCCGAAGCCGCGACCGAATGCGGGCGAAGGCGAAGGTGATCTCATCAAGAGATTCAACGAGATCCGTACGGCGTTGACCAAGCTAGTGCAGCGAAAGCCTATCGAGGAGCTGGAGGATCTACCGCCGCTAGCAACCCTCGCTACCAACATCGAGTTCCAGCGTGCGCTCTTCAACCACGAACTCGACCCTGAATTCTGCCACTGGATGGAGCAGTTGCAGGACGAGCCCGAGGCTGAGCTGATGCGGCTCGTCATGTTTGCTGCCTATAGCTTGAACCGCATCGCTCTGACTGTCGTGCAAGGCAAGGACGAGGACTACGCCTTCACGATCTTCGAGTCATTGAACACCACGGGCGAGCCTCTAACCGCCTTCGAGACCTTCCTCCCTCGTGTGGTCATGGCAACGAATATCGAGGACTATCAGGGATCGGACGCATATGCGTACATGAAGGCGGTTCAAGGCTACCTCGACCGTTTCGACGTCGGAGATAAGCTTCAGAACGCAACACGAGACCTGCTCGTCACTTTCGCGTTGGCAGAGACCGGGAAGAAGCTCTCCAAGCGTCTCCCGGACCAGCGGGTCTATATGCGCGATACTTTTGAACGCCACAAGGACTCTGCCGATGACCGGAGTGCATACCTGCGCCACCTAAGCGACACGGCGGCCTTTATCGGGAACACTTGGGAGCCTTTGCCCAAGACTTCTCGCACGCTACCCGGGCTAGAAGCGGCCGTCATGACGGACACCGTGAAGTTGTGTCTGGGCTTCCTTAACGCACTCAATCACACCATTGCTATCGCGCCGCTCGTGCGCTTCTACTCCGAGGCTGTCCACGCGGACGAAGGTGAAGCGAAGACCAAGCGCATCGCCGAGTTCGAGGAGGCGATCAAGGCAATCACTGCCTTCACGGTCTTCTGGCGAGCAACGCGTCGCGGCACGGGCAACATCGATAGCCAGTATCGGGCGGTCATGGCCGGAGACTCGCTCACGGGGATGGGACCGCTCGCTCGGCAGTGGGAATTTCCCGATGCATCCAAGCCTGATCCGACCGTTGACGCTGAGCTGCTGAAGAAGGAGCTTGCGGTGCGTTTGACGCACCCGAAGCACGGCGCCATCCTAAACTTGGCTTCCTTCCTGGCAGATGCTTCAGCGTTGCCGCTCTACTCAATTAGTCGCCCACTGACGCGTTTTCTTCTCCTGGCTGCATATCACGACACCATTGAAGATCCGGAGAATCCGGGGCTGATCGTCCAAGGCAAGGCGGGGCTCGCCTCGTGCTTCACTGCAGATGGTTGGGGGGACGAGACGCACCTCACGATCGAACACATCGCGCCGCAGCAGGCCACGAGTGGGTGGGATCAGGAGTTCTACAGCGAGAAGGAGACCGTCCACAAGCTGGGCAATCTGGTCCTGGCACCGGGCGCCGCTAACACGTCCCTTAGCTCGCGACCTTGGACCGAAAAGAAAGTCTTGTATGCGGCACTCGGTGCCAAGACGGCCGACGAGGCCAAGTCGATCCTCAACAGTTCTGGCTTGACTTTCGCGCAGACGACTGAAGCTCTATTGAAAATGCAGCGTTACCTCCCACACTTGCGAGCACTGGGGCAGCGGGAGGACGAGTGGAATCCGACGTTCATGGATCAGCGTGCAGATGTCCTCCTACGGCTGGCCTACACACGGCTCAAGGGCTGGCTCGGCCTGGAGCTGTCTGACTCCAGCACTGATCCGGTGGTCCAGGTCGAGGATGTGGACTTCGAGAACGACGAGCTCGACGAGAGTGAGGATGCCGGGGGAGCGGCTGGAACGGCATAACTCAGCAGCCCAGTTGGGCGGCGCTCGGCGACGGCGTCGCCGATGGTCATGCGCGGGTTGAGCAGGCTAGTTCCATCTGGGAGATGCCGGGGCCCGTCCTTGCAGGGGCCCCGGCAAGGCAATGAGTTCCTCCTGGGGTGTCTGAGATCGAGTCGCGGCTCCTGCTTGCCAGGAGTTGGTCCTCCGGGGCTTTGTCAGCGGGCTCGTCGCACACCAACTGGTCCTGAGTGGAAATGCCAGGAGCGCTCGGCGATCCGCTGGTGCTCGCGGTGGAGTTGGTGCCAGGTGCTTATGCCGGTGGCTGACCCTTCAAGCGTTGCCCATATCGGGTTGGGGCTCAGCGGGAGATACGAGTGGCCGGCGGAGCAGTTGTCCGCGGTGGGCTGGCTCTGGGTGGTGATGTCGTCCTGCCGCGTGGGCGATTGATCGTTGGCGGTGGTGAGGTGGCCTGGTGCCAACGGGTGCGCACTGAGGATAGACGCGCGAGCGCGCGGCGACCGCCGATGATGAACTGATACGGGGTGGTCGTCGGGTCCTCGGTCAATGCCTGCACATGACAGCCCACTTGGTGCGCGGTCGTGAGGAGGGATCGCTGGACGATCAGCTCACCCCAGTGCTGCAGGGAACCGGCCGGTGATGCCAGGAGGTCGAGCAGTTTGGCCGGCTCTACCTCTGGTTTGAGGAGACCGCGCTGCTGAGCCTCCCACAGGACCGTGATCGGGTCGACGGCGGCTCGTCGGTAGGCCAGAGCGGTCAGGCTCTGCCACAGGCCAGCCTGCAAGGGCTGCGAAAAGTCGTCGGCGGCCAGCCACTGCATCTGCTCGACATCAGCAGGATGTGCCGTCGCGGTCGCGAGCAGCAGCCACTCCTCGTCTCCCGCCTCCCCGGTGTTGTGTGGGGCGCCGATGGGCACGGGTGCGGGGATGCGTTGTAGGGC
>NZ_VKHT01000130.1 GCF_014141535.1 Streptomyces alkaliphilus
GGGGGCTCGGCGGGCATGTCACGGAATCTAACGCACGCCTCCCCGTCACCCGACGGACGCCCCCGAACGGGGCGCCGCCCCCGGGGGCCGCCGGTCAGCGGAGGACTGCGGCGACCTCGCGGGCCGCGCGCACCACCCGGGGCCCGATCTCCGGCGGTATGGAGTCGTTGAGCATGACGACGCCCACGCTGCCCTCTATCCCGCACCCCGGCGGCAGTGGCGCGGCGGCCCCGCTGGCCCCGGCCTCCAGCTCACCGTGGGTGAGGATGTAGCCGTCCTCGTTGTCGATGTCCTTGCAGCGCCCGATGAGGATGGCCCGTCCGGCTGCGCCCCGGTCCAGGGAGTGCCGGAAACCGGCGCGGTAGGCGACGTGGTAGTCGGTCCAGCTCGGTTCGACCACCGCCACGGCGAGGGCCTCGGTGCCGTCCACCACGGTCAGGTGGGCGGTCGCGCCGACATCCTCCGCGAGGGAGCGCAGCGCGGGCAGGGCGGCCTCGCGGACCAGCGGGTGGACCTGACGGCCCAGGCCCAGCACGCCGACCCCCACCCGGGCCCGGCCACCGGCGTCGCGGCGCACCAGGGCGTGCTGTTCCAGCGTGGCGAGCAGACGGTAGACGACCGTGCGGTTCACCCCGAGGCGTCGGGAGAGTTCTGTCACGGTCAGGCCGTGATCCGTCTCGGCGAGGAGTTTGAGGACACGCAGTCCCCGGTCGAGCGTCTGAGAGGTCTCCGCGGTCACGACGCCCCCTGTTCTCGGGTGGGTCCGGCTCGGCGTCGCGGGGTGCGCCCGACCACCGACCCGGCCGACCGCACGCGCGAGGAGCCGTGGGTAGCGGTGGCAGGTCACACAGCCGGCTGCGCCCCCGGGACAGCTCCGGCCCGGGCGTGCGCGTGACCGGAAACCTATACAGGGTCACCGCTCACCGGAAGAGCTTGTCCGGGATTCGAGCAATCCCTCGAATGTTTTGAGAGGAAAAGAGGGAAAGATCCCACCGGTCTTTCCGCATTGAGAACACCCGGGGGTTGTGGTTTTCGTGCCCGATCCCCGCCCGCCGGAGGCGGATCGGGCCGTTCCTCGCGCCCGTTTCGCGGGCCCGAATCGCCGGGAGGGTCCCGATCCGTGACGGAGCGGGACCCTCCGAGCGGCCGGCGGGCCCCGGCGCGGGTGCTCAGCGCATCCGGGTGGCCCAGTCCCGCACCCGGTCGATGCGCTGCCGCAGCTGTCCGGCGGTCGCCTCGGCGGTCGGGGGCCCGCCGCAGGCACGACGCAACTCGGTGTGGATCACCCCGTGCGGCTTCCCCGTCTGGTGGGAGTACGCGCCGACCAGGCCGTGCAGTTCCCGCCGCAGCTCCTGGAGCTCCCGGTGGGTGACCACCGGCCGCCGCTCGGCGGGGAGTTCGAGGAGGTCCGCCTCCTCGGCCGGCTTCTTCCTGCTGTGCGCGATCTGCCTGGCCTGTCGGCGCTGGAGGAGCATCTGCACCTGATCGGGTTCCAGCAGGCCCGGAATGCCGAGGTAGTCCTGCTCCTCCTCGCTGCCGGGGTGCGCCTGCATGCCGAATTCCGCGCCGTCGTACATCACGCGGTCGAAGACGGCGTCCGACTCCAACGCCTCGAACGGCAACTGGTCCTGTTCGCCGGTGTCCTCGTCCTGCTGCCGCTCGGCCTCCTTGAGCAGGTCGGCCTCCTCGGCGTACGGGTCCTCGTCCCCACCGCGCCTCGGCTTGTCCAGGACGTGGTCGCGCTGGAGTTCCATCTCGTGCGCGAAGCCCAGCAGGGAGGGCACGGTGGGCAGGAAGACCGAGGCCGTCTCGCCGCGCCGGCGGGACCGCACGAAACGTCCCACCGCCTGCGCGAAGAACAGCGGGGTGGAGATCGTCGTCGCGTACACCCCCACCGCCAGGCGGGGCACGTCCACCCCCTCGGAGACCATCCGCACAGCCACCAGCCAGCGGTCGCCCGACTGCCGGAACTCCTCGATGCGGTCGGAGGCGCCGGAGTCGTCGGACAGCACGACGGTCGGTTTCTCGCCGGTGATCTCCCTCAGCAGCTTGGCGTAGGAGCGCGCGGAGTCCTGGTCGGTGGCGATCACCAGGGCGCCCGCGTCCGGGATGGCCCGCCGCACCTCGGTCAGCCTGCGGTCGGCGGCGGAGAGCACGGACGGTATCCAGTCGCCGCGCGGGTCCAGGGCGGTGCGCCAGGCCTGGGAGATCGCGTCCTTGGTCATCGGCTCGCCGAGACGGGCCTCGATCTCGTCGCCCGCCTTGGTGCGCCACCGCATGTTGCCGCTGTAGGAGAGGAAGATCACCGGGCGGACGACGCCGTCGGCCAGGGCGTTGCCGTAGCCGTAGGTGTAGTCGGCCACCGACCGGCGGATGCCGTCGGCGTCCTCGCCGTACTGCACGAACGGGATGGGGTTGGTGTCGGAGCGGAAGGGCGTGCCGGTGAGGGCGAGTCGGCGGGTGGCCGGTTCGAACGCCTCCAGGCACGCCTCGCCCCAGGAGCGGCTGTCGCCCGCGTGGTGGATCTCGTCCAGGATCACCAGCGTCTTGCGCTGCTCGCAGCGGTTGCGGTGCAGCATCGGGCGGACGCCGACGCCGGCGTAGGTGACGGCCACCCCGTGGTATTCGCGGCCGAGCGGGCCGGCGCTGTACCCGGGGTCGAGTTTGATCCCTATCCGGGCCGCCGCCTCCGCCCACTGCTTCTTCAGGTGTTCGGTGGGCGCGACCACGGTGACCTGCTGCACCACGTGGTGGTGGAGGAGCCAGGAGGCGAGGGTGAGCGCGAAGGTGGTCTTTCCCGCGCCGGGGGTCGCGACCGCGAGGAAGTCCCGCGGATGCTCGGTGAGGTAGCGCTCCATCGCCGCCTGCTGCCAGGCGCGCAGCTTGCCCGCCGTGCCCCACGGCGCACGGCCGGGGAAGGCGGGTGACAGGTGCGAGGAGGCAGGGGGCACGGTGGCGACCTGTGGGGTGGACGGGCCGGCGCTCGGTTGGGTGGGTGAGGGGAAACCCAACTGCGTGGCTGGGGAGGACGGCGGGGTGGTCACGGTCTCCGGCGGGGATCGGTCGAGGGCGGTTCGGAACCCGGTCAGCCTAACGGCATCCCGGGGCTCCGAACGGCCGGCACGCCGGCGGGGCGGCGACGGTCACACCGCCTCGACACCGGCCCGGAATGCCGGAGTTGACATCATTTGCACTTCCCGGGCGGGATGGCCGCCGGGGCCCGGCGGGCCCCGGCCCCGCTCCGGTCAGGGACCGGGTCAGGGACCGGGTCGGGGAGCCGGACCGGGGGGTGTCGAACGACCGGTGGCGTCCCGCACCACGGCGGTGCCGTCGCTGTCCGCGTCGGCCGCGTCCGTTCGGGTGGGAGCGGCGCCGGGCGCCGATCCGGTGCCGTCCCCGGCCGCATCCCGGGGGATCAACCGTCCCGCCACGGGGATCGCGACCAGCGCCAGGACCGTGGTGACGACGTAGACCACCAGGAAGGCGCCCGGGGCGATCTGCGCGTCCGCCGCCCCCTCACCCTCGGCCAGGGCCGCGGTGGAACCGCCCAGCGCGGCGAACGCGCTGCCGACCACGGTGAGGGTCACCACGTTCGCCAGGGCGTCGCAGACCTGGAGGGAGGAGATGTTCCCGCCCACCTGCGCCGGTTCGGAGAAGCGCAGCACCAGCACCCCCACCGAGGAGATGATCAGACCCATCCCGTAGCAGGCCAGTGCCAGGGTGATGACCGGCAGCCACACCGGCACCGCCTCCAGCAGCACCAACGGCGTGGTGGCCACCCCCACCGGCACCAGGACGGTCCCCACCCGCATCAGCAGCAGCCGGTGCGGCTCGGCCGCCGGCCGGGACTGGGTGAACGAGCCCAGTGCCCAGGTCAGGCCGCCGGCCGCGATCGCCAGCCCCGCCTGGGTGTAGGACAGGCCGCGCTGGGTGACCAGCAGCAGCGGCACGAAGCTCTCGGCGGACAGGAAGGAGGCCGAGACCAGCCCGCGCAGCAGGATCGCGGAGGGCATCCCGCGCGCCGATCGGAAGGTGCCGGTGGGCAGCAGGCGTACCGCCGACGGGGCCAGCAACGCGGCACCGATCACCGCCGGCACCAGGGACCACCACCGCAGCTCCTGCCCGCCGAACTGGAGCAGGGCCGCGCCGATCGCGATGGCGCCGGCCAACCGCAGCCCCCGGCCGTCGAACCGGCCCGGCGGCTCCCCCGGGGTGGGGCCGCTCGCCGCACGGCGCATCGGCGGGAGCATCGCCAGCAGCGGCAGCACGACCAGGACGGTGATGCCGAGGAAGACCCACCGCCAACCGAAGCGTTCGGTGACGGTGCCGGAGATGACCGGTCCGACCATCGAGGGGATCACCCAGGCGGAGGCGAAGGCGGCCAGCGCGGAGGGACGCAGGTGGTCGGGGTAGGCCCGACGCACCACCACGTACAGCGCGACGATGATCAGCCCGGAGCCGAAGCCCTGGCCCGCCCGGCCCAGGATGAGCATGAGCATCGTCTGCGCCCCGCCCGCCAACAGCAGGCCGGCGCAGAAGATCGCGATACCGGTCACCACCGGGGCGACCGGGCCGCCGCGGTCACACCACTGGCCTGAGAGCACCATGCCCAGCAGGCTGGTGGTGAAGAAGGCGGCGAAGGCGAAGGCGTACAGGCCCAGGCCGTCCAGTTGGGCCGCCGCCGCCGGCATCGCCGTGCCCACGGCCATCGCCTCGAAGGCGATCAGCAGGATGACGCTGACGCTGCCCAGGGTCAGCGCCCGGTACGGCGCGCTCAGCACCCCGCCCGGCGGGTGTTCGGGTATCGCTGTGCCGGGTTGGCCGGGTTGGCCGGGTGTTCCGGCGGCACGGGCGGCGTCGGCGCCGGCCTCGACATGACTCATGGGGACCACCGTAAGGAGCAAAGGCCGGATTCGCCTATGGCCCCCGGTCGGGGATCGTCTCGGTCGCCGGTCCCGGGCCCTCTTCCGGCGGCTCCGGTACCGCCCGCGGCAGTCCCCTCCCCCGCTCCTGTCCACGCGGGCCGGAGCGGGGACGACCGGGGCCGACCGGCCCCGCCCTCCGGGCCGATCCGGGGGGCGGGGTGTCAGCGCACGACGGCGGCCTGCGGCCGGATCGGCAGCCGGTTGACCGCCCTGCCGGTCGCCGCCCGCACCGCCGAGGCGATCGCCGCCGGCGCCACCACCAGGGGCGGCGCGCTCGCCGACTTGGCGCCGAAGGGGGCCACCACGTCCCGTTCCTCGACCAACCGGACGATGCGGATCTCGGGGGCGTCCAGGGAGGTGGGCAGCGCGTACGCGGCCAGGTCCGGCCGGCGCACCACGCCCTTGACCACCCGCAGGTGCTCGGTGAGCGCCGCCCCGACGCCCTGGGTGAGGCCGGCCTCCAGCCGGCAGCGCAGCCGGGCGGGGTTGAGGATCCGCCCGACGTCCTGGGCCAGGGCCAGCTCCACCACCCGCACCGAGCCCAGTTCCACGTCCACGTCCACCACCGCGCGCAGGGCCGCGAAGGAGAGGCCGACGAAGGCGTCCCCCTGGCCCGCGCCGTCCAGCGGCTCGGTGGGGTGCGGGCGGCACTGCGCGGTGGCCCACAGCTCCTTGCCCTCCAGCGCCTCCGCGACGGTGGTGCTGAGCACCCCGTCGTAGGAGGTGATCTTGCCGTCCGCGATGCTGAGCAGTTCGGCGGACATCCCGAAGGTGGCGGCGAGGGGCTGGAGGAGTTGGGTGCGCACCATCTTGGCCGCCCGCTCCACCGCGCCGGCCGAGACCCAGGTGTGCCGGCCGCGCCCGCCGGGGCCCGCGGGGGGCTGGTCGGTGTCGACGGGGGCGACGTGCACCTCCTCGATGCCCAGCACCTCCTGCACGATCTGCCGGGCGAGGGTCGCGAAGCCCTGGCCGGTCTCCACCGCCGCGCACAGCACGGTGGCGACCGTGCCCTCCACCTTGACCGTGGCGGTGGAGACCTCGTCGGTGCCCTCGGCGCCGAGCATGTGGACCATGCCCACGGCCCAGCCCACGCCCCGACGCACCGCGCCCGGTTCGCCCGCGCCCTCGGGGCCGCCGGGCAGCAGCCACTCCTCCACGGGGGTGTCCCGGGGCAACGGCGGCAGGGGGGCCTCGCGGACCGCCTCCAGCAGTTCGGCGACCGGCGCGGGGCAGGTCACGGCCTGGCCGGTGGGCAGCCGGTCACCGGTGGCCAGGACGTTGCGGGCGCGCACCTCGGCGGGGTCCAGGCCCAGCCGGGCGGCCAGCTTGTCCATCTGGCCCTCGTGGGCCGCGCACACCTGCAGGGCGCCCTCACCGCGCAGGTGCCCCGCGGGCGGGTTGTTGGTGCGCACCACCCAGCCGTCGACGACGGCGTTGGGCACCTTGTAGGGGCCGGCGGCGAAGGCCACGGCGGCGGCCAGGGCCTCCGAGGAGTCGTCGGCGTAGGCACCGCCGTCCATGAGGATCTGGGCCTCCACCTTGACCAGCCTGCCCTCGGCGTCGGCGTGGTGCCGGTAGCTCAGCATGGTGGGGTGGCGGTGGGCGTGGCCGAGGAAGGACTCCTGGCGCCCGGCGGCCAGCTTGATCGGGCTGCCGGTGCGCAGGGCGAGGAGGGCCAGCGGGAGTTGGAAACCGAGGTCCTCGCGGTCCCCGAGGGCGCCGGGCACACCGGTCACGCAGATCTTGACCAGGTCGGGGTCCAGGCCGAGGCACGCGGCGAGCCGGTCGCGGTCGGTGTGCGGGTCGGTGGCCGCGGTGTACAGCTCGACACCGCCGTCCAGGCGCGGGACGGCCAGCCCGGCCTCGGCACCGATCGGCGCCGGGTCCTGGCGACCGATCCGGTAGACGCCCTCGACGATGATCTCCCCGGTGATCGAGGGATCGCCGTGGCGCAGCGGGATGTGGCGGATGAGGTTGCCGTCGGGATGCAGCGGCTCGGACCCGAACGCCTCGCCGGGGTCGGTGACCGGCTCCAGCACCTCGTACTCGACGGCGATGGCGGCGGCGGCCAGCCGGGCGGTGTCGGGGTGGTCCGCGGCGACGGCGGCGATCGGCTCGCCGTGGTGGCGGACCTCCTCGGCGGCCAGCGGGGGGCGGTCGGCCACCCGGCGCCCGAGGAGGCCCTCGCCGGTGACGTCGCGGTGGGTGACCACCGCGCGGACGCCGGGCATCGCGGCGGCGCGGGAGGTGTCGATGTCCAGGATCCGGGCGCGCGGGTGCGGGGAGCGCAGGACGGTCGCCCACAGCAGCCCCTCGGCCCACAGGTCGGCGGTGTAGGGGTGGGTGCCGCCGGCCTTGGCGGCGGCGTCGGACGAGGGCACCGAGGAGCCCAGTCCGTGGGGCGGGCCGCCGGTCGGTCGATCGGCTCCGGTCGGACCGACGGGGGTGTCGGTCGGGGTGACGGTGATGGCCGACGCGCCGTCCTGCTGCCGGTTCACGCCTCGCCTCCCGGGGTGTTCTGGTCGGTCCGGTGGTCCGCCGGGTCGGCGCCGGGGTCGGTCTCCCACTCGTCGCCGGCCCGGCGTTCGGTCTCGGATGCGGCCATCCGGGCGGCGCGCTCGTCCACCAGTTCCTGGACGGCGTCGAGTACGCCCCGGTAGCCGGAGCAGCGGCAGAGGTTGCCGCACAGCGCCTGCCGGGTCTCCAACTCGGTGGGGGCGTGGTTGCCCTCCAACAGGTCGTGCACGGTCATCGCCATGCCGGGGAGGCAGAAGCCGCACTCCACATCGGTGCGGGCCAGCGCGCGCTGCACGTCGGAGGGCGAACCGTCGTGGTCGACCAGGCCCTCCACGGTGGTGATGTCGCAGCCGGCGGCGGTGGCGGCGGGAACCAGGCAGGCCGCGACGAGCCGGCCGTCCGACTGGACGGAGCAGGCGCCGCACTCCCCCTGGGAGCAGCCGTCCTTGGCGCCGGCCAGCCCCAGCCGCTCGCGCAGCACGTACAGCAGGGACTCACCGATCCAGGAGCCCTCCACGGCACGGTCGACGCCGTTGACGCGGAGGACGTAGGAGACCACGGGGTGGTCGCTGTCCCCGGTGTCGTCGGGAGCGAGTGGATCACCGGGGACAGCGACCACC
>NZ_VKHT01001300.1 GCF_014141535.1 Streptomyces alkaliphilus
GGGTGTAGTAGGGCGCGGCGGCCGAGCCGGCCGGCGCGATCATCGACTCCACCCGGCGCACCGGCTCCGGCAGGTCGAAGTGGGTGCCGTGCAGGTCGGCGATGGCGCGGTCCATGAACTCCTGGAGCCAGACGCGCATCTCCTCCACGCCCTCGATCGCGCGGCCGTGCCGGTTGAGGTGCGCCATCGCCGAGGCCGGGTCGGCGCCGGGCAGGACCGCGTCGGCGGCCTCGATCATCTCGGCGCGCAGCCGCCGGTACTCCTCCCAGCCGTAGGCGTAGGCGTCGTCGAGGTCGAGGTCGGCGCCGGTCCAGCGGCGGGTCCCGCGCAGGTAGGACTCCTCGCCCACGCCGTCGGGAACGTCGGCGACGGCCGGCAGGTACTCGGCGCGCAGGTGGTCGCGGAGTTCGGCGGCGGCGGAGGCGGCGGTGTCGGCGGCCTCCGCGAGGTCGGCCCGCAGGGCCGCGGAGGGGCCGCCGGGCAGCGCGTCCGCCTCGGCGACGAGGGAGTGGTACCAGCGGTTGTCCAACGCCTCGGTGAGTTGGCCGGCGACGGCCTCCGCCTGGCGGGGCGCGGCGCCCCGACCGCGGTCCAGACCCGCGGTCAGGGACTGCCGGTAGCCGGCCAGGGAGGCGGGCATGCGGCGCATCCGCCGGGCGAGCACGGCCCACTCCTCGGCATTGCCGCGCGGGGTGAGGTCGAGCATCATCCGCACCCGCTGCACCGGCGTCATCAGGATGGCGAGGGCGACCAGTTCGTCGCCGGCCTCGTGGCGGTCCAGGTCCGATCCCAGACGTTCGCGCAGCAGCCGGGCGGCGCGGCGCTCGACGTCCGGCAGCTCGGCGACGGCCGACCCGGGCACCGAGCCGTCGAGTTCGGCGAGGGTGTGGCGGGCGGCGTCGGCCCGGGCCTCACAGCCCTCCGGGGAGAAGTCCGGCAGCAGGTCGCTGCCGGGGCGGATGCCCATCATCAGGGCGGCGGCGGGGTCGAGGTCGGCGTGGGTCTCGACGTAGCGCTCGGCGATCAGGCGGGGTGTGGTGCCCGTGTCGCCCGTGGTGCGGGGGGCGCCGGGAAGGCCGGACGGGGTGCTCGTGGCGGGCGTTCCGGTGGTGGTCTGGTCCATGGGCCCATCCTGGTGGACCCCGGGC
>NZ_VKHT01001301.1 GCF_014141535.1 Streptomyces alkaliphilus
GTGTCGGCCGTTGTTCCCGAGATGGGGTTTTCCATCCGCCGTGAACGGTTTCCGCGGCCCCGGCGTGCGGGAGGGCGGGAGCCCGGGGCCGGTCGCGACCCCTCTCTTGCTCGGATGTCGCGCGGTGGGCGTCGAACGCGGGCCGCGAGGGGTCCGTTCTGTGGTACGGAGATGCCCGGGCCCCGCGGATCAGCATACCCTGTGGGGTATACGAGAGGAGTGCGGCATGGAACTGGTCATGGCGGCCGATGATCTGAGGACCGTGGTGAACCGGCTGCGCCGGGCCCAGGGACAGATCGCCGGCATCATTCGGATGATCGAGGAGGGGCGCGACTGCGAGGACGTCGTCACCCAACTCGCCGCGGCGTCCCGGGCCCTGGACCGGGCGGGGTTCGCCATCATCGCCACCGGCCTCCAGCAGTGCCTGGCCGAGCCGGAGTCCTCGGAGGCGCCCGACCGCGATCAGATGCGGGCGCGGCTGGAGAAGCTCTTCCTGTCGCTGGCCTGAGTGCCCGCCCGGGGCGCGCGCCCCGGGGCGCCGACGGGCCGCGCACCAAAGGGTGCGCGGCCCGTCGGGGTTCGGCGCCGATGAGGGAGGGACGCCCGGGGGCCTCGGCCGCCCGGAGGTGTCTCCCCGGCGCCGCCGGGGCACCCGTGGGTGCCCCGGTCGGTGGGTCAGGGCACCGTCCACTTCTGCGCCGGGTTGCCCGAGCAGATGGCGATCTGGATCGGCGTGCCGTTGGCGGTGTTCGCGTTCGCCACGTCCAGGCACTTGTCGGCGGCGAAGTTCACGATGTCGGCGTTGGGTGAGACCCGCCACTGCTGGATGTTCCCGCCGCTCCCGCAGCCGCGCAGCACCACCCGGGCACCGTCGTTGGTGGAGTTGCCGGCGGTCGACAGGCACAGGCCCGCGATGCGCAGGGTGCCGTCCCGGTGGAAGGTCCACTGCTGCGAGGCCCCGCCGTGGCAGGCGTTGAGCATGAGCTCGCTGCCGTTGGAGCTCGACCGGGCCTCCAGACACTTCGCGGCCAGCCCCATGATCCGCCCGGTGGGACGGGAGAAGTCCTCGGGCGGCGGCGCGGCCGGGGCGGGGGCCGCCTGCCTCGGCTGCTCCGGCTCGGAGGCGGGGGCCTGCGTCGTGGGC
>NZ_VKHT01001302.1 GCF_014141535.1 Streptomyces alkaliphilus
CCTCGGGGGCGCGGGGCCTCCGGGGCGCGGGAACGCCTCTCCGGGAACCCGGGGCACCCGCCGGACTCGGCAGGTCGAGTGCTCGGTCCCCGGCCAGAACCTGCTGGTGCAACCGCTGGATGTCCGCGCCCGGCTCGATGCCCAGTTCATCCGCGAGGACCCGGCGCAGCCGTTGAAAGACCTCCAACGCCTCGGAGCGGCGTCCGGCGCGGTGGAGGGCCAGCATGAGCTTGGCATGAAGTCCTTCCCGCGTGGGGTGATCCGCGGCCAGCGCGGAAAGTTCGCTGGTCAATCGATGATGCCTGCCCAGGACCAGATCCGCGTCGATTCGCTCCTCCAGCACCTCGTACCGCTTCTCCGTGAGCCGCAGGATGTCGATGCCGACGACCGGGCCCATGGAGAGGTCGGCGAGGACGGGGCCGCGCCAGACCGCCAGGGCCCGGTGAAGCGCCTCGGCCCCCTCCGTGATCGCCCCTTCCTCCATCGCCCTCCGGGCCCGGATCACGAGCTCGTCGAACTCCTTGACGTCCGTGCAGGAGGAGGGCAGGGAGAGTCGGTAGCCGCCGGGGGTGGTCAGCAGCGCCGGAGCGTCCCGACGGGGGCCCGCCGAGGACTGGTGGCCCAACCCGGGCAGTTTGCGCAATTGGTAGATATAGGTCTGCAGCGTGGTGGCGGCACTGGTCGGTGGACGCTCCTCCCACAACTCCTCGACGAGCTGGTGGTGCGGAACGGTGTCGTTGGCCCGCAACGCCAGCAGGGCGAGCACCTGACGCACCTTGGGAGCGGATGGCGTGACCTGCACGCCGTCGTGAAGGACTTGCAGGGGTCCGAGCAACCCGATTCGCAGCACTAGCCCTCCCATTGTCATGGAGCCACTTGCACGGCCTGATGCGTTCGTCAGCGTGGGTACGCCTGCTTGAAGCTCGCTTGAGATGCGCTCGACGGACTTGGGATCGGAGACGGTCCAACGAGGAGTTAAACTACATGACACAAGCACATGATTGCTACACATAGCTGCTTCGATTATTCATATGACCGCGATATGCTCCACAGGAGGATCCGATGCCACCGGAGCCCGAAAAGGACATCGAGTCATGACCGGAACAGGACCCGACACCGCCCCGGAGCGCTCCACCGAAGCCC
>NZ_VKHT01001303.1 GCF_014141535.1 Streptomyces alkaliphilus
GGGCACGGCGGCCCCGTCGCCAATGGGCCCTCCGGTGGGATCGGGGGCCGGGGGATCAGCGACCGAGCGCGGTGGCGATGAACACCACGGCGAACATCAGGATCAGGGCGGCGCTGACGATGCGCGCGCGGGTCTTCGCGTCCACGCCCCCACGGTAGCCGGACCGGGCACCGGCCGGCGCGGCGGGGTCGCGCCCCCGGGGTCTCCGCTCCGGAGGGGGCCTTACCGGTGTGGATGACGGCTCTCCCCGGCACGGCGCCGCGCCCCCGGACGGCGGGGCAGGGGACCCCGACGGGCACGGGACTCACCGGAGGGAGCGGGAAGAGCGGGAGAGCCGGCGATGGGAACGGACCGGGCCCCGATGGATCAGCCCCCCGCGTTCGTCGCCTCCACGGCACGTCCCGTGCCCAGCTCCCGGGCCAGCAGCGGGGTGTAACGCGGCCCGGCTCCCGGTGCGGCGCCCGACGGCAGCTCGCTGCGGATCAGTACGAGACGGTCGACGAGCCATGCCTCCCCGATGACGTCCCCCGGGACCCCGGCGAGGACCGCCATCGCACGCCCCGCTCCCCCACGGGACCTGGCGAGGGTCAGGTGGGGACGGAAGGGCACGGTCTCCCTGTGCGGTGCCCCGGCACGGGCCCCGGCCGCACGACACGCCTCGGCCAACCGCACCACCGGGCGATCGCGGCCGGTCGCGGCTTCCCGCGGAGGCCGACCGGCTCCGGCGAGCGGAGGGCCCCCCGGCTCGGAGGAGACCACCTCCTTCCCTCCGTCGCCGGCCGGCGGGAGGGGGTCGAGCCGGGGCCGGGCGTCGGCGACCCCCAACCACAGCGCCCTGTCACCGAACCGTCCCCCGGAGGTGAGCCTCAGGTGGAAGGGCGCGCTCCTGCGGGCGGCCCGGCCGAGCCGCTCGCCCAGGTCCGGAAGGATCCCGTCCGGGCACTCGCCGTGGAAGGCGAGGGTGATGTGCCATCCGGCGGGGTCGGTCCAGCGCACTCTCCCGGCCTCCGGCAGATCGCGCAGTTCCCGGGTGATCTCCGCGACCCGGCGCAGGACGGCCTCGGGCGGGAGCAGGGCGGAGAAGAGGCGCATGACCGCAGTCTCCCCGACCCCGCCCCCTCGCGCGCCCGGCCGAAACGGAAT
>NZ_VKHT01001304.1 GCF_014141535.1 Streptomyces alkaliphilus
CCCTCGGCGGACACGGAGGAGGGTCGGCGCGCGGCGCGGGAGTTCTTCCGCCGGGTGTTGGACCAGACCGGCGACGGCTATCTCGACTGGCCCGACCTCGCCGCCATGGCCCGCGAGCTCTCCACCCGCCTCGACCTGGACGAACCCGAGGAGACCCGGCTCTACGACGCCTTCGCAGCCTGGTGGCGCGAACTCCAGGCCGCCCTCGACACGGACGGCGACGGCCGCGTCGACGCCGACGAGTACGCCGCCGGCGTACCCTCCCTCGCCGGCCCCGCCCTCATCCGCGTCGCCGAGGTCCTCTTCGACGCCACCGACAAGGACGGCAACGGAACCATCGACGCGGACGAGTACCGGGCCCTGTTCCGCACCGCCTTCCATCGCGACCCGACCACCACTGACGGCACCGGCGGCACCTACGGCCGGAGCGCCTTCGTCGGCGACTTCCTCTCCTTCATGTCGGGGCGCCGCACGAGCGCCCCGTACGACCCCCTCCTCGCCGACGCCTGACGCGCCCGGGAGGCGGGCGCGTCGGCGGCCACAGCCGTGCTCGCGCCCCGGGCCCGCTCCCCGGTGAGCCGGGACGGTGCGTCGCGCGCCCCCGAGGTCACCGCCGGTTCGGTTCGCCGGCCCCCGGGGAGACCGCTCAGGGCTCGCCGGGGCCCGCCTCGTGGTGGTAGCGGGTGCCGGCGGGCAGCGGGAACTCCTGGCGCCACAGGTCGCACAGCGCCGCCGCCAGGGCCCGCTCCCCGGCCGGGTCGGCGGGCAACGGCAGGTGGAGCGCCCGCAGCAGGTCGAAGCGGTGCAGGTCGAACGCGCCGTGCACCGCGACCGCGTAGGTGGCGGCGGAGCGCAGGGCCGCCCGATACGCGCCGACGGCCAGAATCGTCGGCACCAGGGTCAGGAACGCCCACCAGCCGGAGGGCCACAGCAGGGCGAGCGACAGCGGCGCGCAGAGCGACATGACGGTCGCCAACCCGATCGCCTGGTCCAGTGCGTCCCGCGCGTCGTCCACCAGGGACCGGGCCGGGTCCCGCAGGACCGGGTACAGGCGCGGCCAGGCCACGGCGGCGTCCCACCCGTGCGCGCGCCCCGCCGAATGCTCCATGGCGGTCAGGAGGTTGCCCAGCGCCGTGGCC
>NZ_VKHT01001305.1 GCF_014141535.1 Streptomyces alkaliphilus
CACCCACCGTCCCGCCCACTGCTGCTTCGAAAACCGGGAGGCCCATGACCGACCCCGCCGGCGATGCGCTCGCGCTCGCCGAGGACATCGCCCAACGTCTCGGCCAACTGAACGACCACCTCACCCACGCCCCGCCGCACCGGGTCGCCCGCGTCCCGGGCACCGTCCCGGACGGCGACCGGGGAGCCTTGGGCCGGATGACCGAACTGCTCGCCACCGGCTCGTACTTCACCCGTCACCACGCCCGCACCGGTGCCCTGCCTCCGGAGGTTCCGCTCGCCCCGGGCCGCGCCTGCAACCAGCTGCACGACGTGAGCCCGGGCCTCGACGAGCACCTGTCCGACCTGCGACGCCTCGCGGAACCTCCCACCGGCGCGAAGGCCCCCTCGGTGAAGCCGGGGGCCTGCGACATGGTCGTCAGGAGGCGCCGGTGAACACCCGACGCCGGATTCGAAGTGAGCCGAGGGAGAGCTGCCGGTGCCCGTGACCGAGCGGCAGCTCGCCGCCTTCGCCGACACCCATCTGTGGCGCGTCCCCTTCGACACCTCCCCGCGCCATCTGGCCGGTCCAGGGGACGACCGGCGCGTCACCCACGTCCTGGCCGCGGCCGGTTGGACTCCCGTCTCCGATCCGCTGGGTTCGGAGATCGTACTCAGCAGCCCGGACCACCGGCACAGCCTGCAGTTCGAGCCCCGGTCCTCCACCAGTGCCTGGTGGCGACTGCGGGCGCAGCCCACCGACACCGAGCCGGGCTGGTACGCCGAATTCGGTGAACTCGTCCCCGCCGAAGTTCTCGCCGCTGTCGCGGAGGCCCTCGTTCTTCCCCCGCCGAGCGAACCGCAGGACCCCCTGACCGCGGCGAGGGACGCGGGGTGGGACATCGACGCGCGCGGTGTGGCCGACTCCCCCGACCGCGCGTGCCGTATCGAACGGCTCCGTGAAGCGGACAGCACCACGGCCTGGTACGTGCGCGCCCACGACCCCTACCGCGGGCCCCAAGGGCCCCGGTTGTGGCACGCCATGTTCGGGGCCCGGGCCCCCGAGCATCTGGTGCAGGCCTTCGTCACCGCCCTGGCCGACCCCGCCCCGGTCCAGCGGGGCATGCACGAGCGCACCGCCGTGCATGCCCCGCTGGAC
>NZ_VKHT01001306.1 GCF_014141535.1 Streptomyces alkaliphilus
GTTGAGGAGAATGTAATTGACGCTTCAATTAATGAATCGGGTGAACGTGATGCAGTTCGGCGTCTTCACCGTGGGTGATGTCACTCCCGACCCCACCACCGGTCGCACGCCCACCGAACACGAACGGATCAAGGCGATGGTCACCATCGCCCTCAAGGCCGAGGAGGTGGGTCTGGACGTCTTCGCCACCGGCGAGCACCACAACCCGCCCTTCGTTCCCTCCTCGCCCACCACCGTGCTCGGCTGGATCGCCGCCCGTACCGAACGCCTGATCCTGTCCACCGCCACTACCCTGATCACCACCAACGACCCGGTGAAGATCGCCGAGGACTACGCGATGCTCCAGCACCTCGCCGACGGCCGGGTCGACCTGATGCTGGGACGCGGCAACACCGGTCCGGTGTACCCCTGGTTCGGTCAGGACATCCGCCAGGGCATTCCGCTGGCGATCGAGAACTACGCCCTGCTCCACCGCCTGTGGCGGGAGGACGTGGTCGATTGGGAGGGGCGTTTCCGCACCCCTCTGCAGGGCTTCACCTCCACCCCGCGCCCACTGGACGGTGTCCCGCCCTTCGTTTGGCACGGCTCCATCCGAAGCCCCGAGATCGCGGAACAGGCGGCCTACTACGGCGATGGTTTCTTCGCCAACAACATCTTCTGGCCGAAGGAGCACTTCCGGCGTCTCATCGACCTGTACCGCAGGCGGTGGGCCCACTACGGGCACGGCACGCCGGAACAGGCGATCGTGGGACTCGGGGGACAGGTCTTCATGAGGAGGAACTCGGGCGACGCGGTGCGGGAGTTCCGCCCCTACTTCGACAACGCCCCCGTCTACGGGCACGGCCCCTCGCTGGAGGAGTTCACCGAGCAGACGCCGCTGACCGTGGGCAGCCCCCAACAGGTCATCGAGAAGACCCTCACCTTCCGCGAGAGCTTCGGTGACCATCAGCGTCAACTGTTCCTCATCGATCACGCGGGCCTGCCGCTGAAGACCGTTCTGGAGCAGTTGGACCTCCTGGGCGAGGAGGTCGTTCCCGTACTGCGCCGGGAATTCGCCGCACGTCGGCCGGCCGGTGTCCCCGAGCCGCCTCGCCATCCCGCCGCCCCGGTCCCCGCCGGTACCGGCGGGGACTGAGA
>NZ_VKHT01001307.1 GCF_014141535.1 Streptomyces alkaliphilus
CACCGGCACGACCGGGGCGGCCGGGAACGGACCGGGGGCGGGGCGTCGGGACGGGCCCGACGCCGCCCATCGACGCCCCGAGGGGGTGGACGACGCGACGGTCGAGGCCACCGGCCTGGTCTCCAAGGCGCTGGAGACCATCGAGCGGGCGCGCGGCCACCTGTACTCGTTCCACCAGCTCACCGGGACCGCCGACCTGATCCTCGGCGAGGCCGTGGAGAAGCTGCGGGAGGCCGGGCACACCGCGCAGGCCGAGCTGTTGGAGCGGGAGATCGTCGGGCGCAACGTCCTGCCCGGCCGATGGACCTTCCAGGTGGTGGAGGACTACAACGCCACGTACTACAAGCCGTTCACGGCGGCGGAGGAGCGGATCCGCCGGGAGCTGGTGGCCGGTCGGGACCACCTGTACGAGGCGGAGATGAAGGAGGAGCGCCGCACCCGGCACCACCCGGAGCACCGCGCGTTGCCGTGAGGTGGCGGGGTGCCGCCGGTACCGGGACACCGCCACGCCACGCCCGGGGGCGCGCCACGGAGGGGAGGTCGACCGGGCCGGGGGCGAATCCTCCGCTCGGCCGGTGCCCCATCGGCGCCGCCGGCCCCCGGGCGGGACCGGGACCGTCCCGGCAGTCCCGCCGGGCGTCACAGGCACGTCCCGCGGGCGTCGGGACGGGCAGCGGTCCGACGCGGCCCGGGCCGGTCAGGCCTCCCCGTGCTCCCGCTGCCCCTCCCACTGACCGCGCAGCCGTTCCAACTCGCGCCGGTCGCGCTTGGTGGGGCGACCGGTGCCCCGGTCGCGGATGCCGGGCGGGGCGACCGCCTCGCGCGGCGGGGGCGGAGGGCTGTTGTCCACCAGGCATTCGGCGGCGACCGGCGCGCCGACCCGTTTGCGCACCAGCTTCCGGACCTCAACGATCCGTTCGCGGATGCCCTGGCGCAGGCGGACCTCGTCGCCCGGCCGCAGGGGGTGGGCGGGTTTGACCCGCGCGCCGTTGACCCGCACGTGCCCGGCCCGGCAGGCCGCGGTGGCCTGCGAGCGCGTCTTGACCAGTCGCACCGACCAGAGCCAGGTGTCGGTGCGGACACTTCCGCCGGCGCCGTTCCCGCCGTTGTCCACCGTCATACCCCCGACTCTACGC
>NZ_VKHT01001308.1 GCF_014141535.1 Streptomyces alkaliphilus
CCTCGGTGCCGTCGCCGCCGGCGGCGTCCTCACCGGCGCGGGGGCCGCCCACGCGGCCCCGGCCCCCGCCGCGACGGGGAACCCCGGCAGGGGGAAGGGGTTCCGCGGCCTGCCGGTGCCCACCGTCATCGCCCACCGGGGCTCCAGCGGTTACCGCCCCGAGCACACGATGGGCGCCTACCGGCTCGCCCTGGACACCGGCGCCGACGTCATCGAGCAGGACCTCGTCCCCACCCGGGACGGCCACCTGGTGTGCCGTCACGAGAACGAGATCTCCGGCACCACCGACGTGGCCGACCACCCGGAGTTCGCCGACCGGCGGGCCACGAAGACCATCGACGGGGTCACCGTCACCGGCTGGTTCACCGAGGACTTCACGCTCGCCGAACTGAAGACCCTGAGGGCCGTGGAACGCATCCCGGAGCAGCGGCCCAACAACACGATCTACGACGGGCGCTGGGAGGTGCCCACCATGGAGGAGGTGATCCGGTGGGCCGCCGGTGAGGGCCGCCGCCGGGGCCGCCCCGTGTGGCTGCACGCCGAGACCAAGCACCCCTCCCACTTCCGGTCCATCGGGCTGCCGCTGGAGGAGCCGCTGGCCGCCCTGCTGCGCCGGCACGGCCTGCACCGCGCCGGCTCCCCGATCTTCCTGCAGTCCTTCGAGCCCACCAGCATCCGCCGGCTGTCGCGACTGGTGGACACCCCGGGCGTGGTGCTCCTCTCCTCCGCGCGCAGCCGGCCGCGCGATCTCGAGTCGGCCGGGGACCCGCGGACGGTGGCCGACCTGATCACCCCGGAGGGGTTGCGGGAGATCGCCGGATACGCGAGCGGCATCGGTCCCACCCTCGACCTGGTGATCCCCCGGCGGGCCGACGGCACGTTGGGCACCCCCACGTCCCTGGTCGCCGACGCCCACCGGGCGGGCCTGATCGTCCACCCCTACACCCAGCGCAACGAGAACCGGTACCTGCCCGCCGAGTTCCGCGTCGGTGACGATCCCCACCGGCACGGCGACGCCTTCGGCGCGCTCCGGGCGTGGTTCGCCACCGGCATCGACGGCATCTTCACCGACCACCCCGACACCGCGCTGCTGGCCGCCGCCGACCACCGGGCCTGACCCGGACGCGGACCCCACC
>NZ_VKHT01001309.1 GCF_014141535.1 Streptomyces alkaliphilus
GGGCGGGAAGGACTCAGCGGCACCGGCAAAAGAAAATGATTATCAAGTTATTATGTCTCCATGGCGGAGATCGACGAGAACAGGCTGGTCACCTACCTCCTCAACAACAGGGCGTTCTTCGCCCCCGTGGTCGAACGGGCGGTGGCGCTCCTCGACCCGGGGAAGCGCGGGAACCTGGTGGACATCGGCACGGGGGCCGGCGGCGGCCTCGTCGCCCTCGCCCGCGCGGCGGGACCCGGGGCCCGGGTCCTCGGGGTGGACCGTGAGCCGATGGTGCTGGAGATGGCCCTGCGCCACGCCGAGGAGGAAGGCGTGCGTGAGCGGGTGTCCACCCGCGCGGCGGATCTGCTCGAGGTTCTGGACGAGGCGGCGGACGCGGGAGGCACGTTCGACGCGATCTGGGCGGGGGATGTGATCTGGCCGGGCAACGTCGCCGACCCCGCCGCGACAGTCGTCCGCATGGCCGATGCGCTGAGGCCCGGTGGGGTGATCGGCTTGTTCAACACCAACTACTACCAGTCGATGTTCCTGCCCGGGCACTCCCGGCTGGAGCGCCTGCTGCGCACCGCCTCGGAATTGAACTGGGGACTGCCCGATGAGGGTCCGGAGCACTACGAGCGCTATCCGCACTGGGCCCTGGCCGCGGGACTGGAGGATGTGAGGGTGCACGTTCTGCCCCGTGTCGGCTTCCCCGTGGGGGACGACCCGACCGTGCGTCCGTACCTGGAGGGCGTGGTGTGGCCCGAGCTCCTCGCCGCCGCGGAGGCCCGGGGAACGGATGCCGGCATGAGCGGGAAAGACCTCGCCCGCGCCCGGGAGCTGCTCGCCCCGGGGAGCCCCACCCGGATCCTCGACGAGCCGGGGCATCACGTGGTCCAACCGACCCTGCTGGTGACCGCCCGCCGGCCGGACTCCGCCGGCGGGTCGGAGGGCTGAGGGCCCATTGGGGTCGCGGGGCGCCCCCGGAGCGCCCCGCGACGCCCCGGGGCCGTCCGACACGCGGCCGGACGCGGCGGGAGAGGCCCGACTCGACTACTCTTTCCGATTATGAATGTCGTTGTCGAAAAGGGTGCACCGGCACACCCCTCCCCCACCGGGGCGCCTCGGCGTTCGCCCCGCCGGAACC
>NZ_VKHT01000131.1 GCF_014141535.1 Streptomyces alkaliphilus
GCCCCGACCGCCGCCCCGCTTCCCGAGGCGCCGATCGGCCCCGACAACACCGCCTACATCATCTACACCTCGGGCTCCACCGGGACCCCCAAGGGGGCCGCCATCCCCCACCGGGGCCTCACCAACATGTTGGAGGGCCAGCGGGACCTCGTCACCCACGGCCCCGGGGTGCGGGTCCTGCAGTTCGCCTCCTTCGGCTTCGACGCCTCCATCCTGGAGATGACCTGGGCCCTGGCCAACGGCGGGGTGCTGTGCACCGCGTCCCGTGAGGACCTGCGCCCCGGCCCGGACCTGGCCGACACCCTGATCCGCGAGGGCGTCACCGCCGCGATGCTCCCGCCCAGCGCCCTGGCCACCCTCGGCGAGGACCGGTTCCCCGCCCTGGACCAGCTCCAGGTCGCCGGCGAGGAGTGCCCGGCCGACCTGGCCGACCGGTGGTCCCGGGACCGGTGCTTCCTCAACGTCTACGGCCTGACCGAGGCCTCGGTGTGGAACGTCGCCGCGCGACTGCGGCCCGCCGGTGGCCGTCCACCGATCGGGACCCCGATCCGCAACACCCGCGTCCACGTCCTCGACGAGGACCTGCGTCCCGTCCCCGTGGGCGTGCCCGGCGAGATCCACCTCGGCGGACACGCCGTCGGCCGCGGCTACCTCAACCGCCCCGAACTGACCGCCGCCGCCTTCGTGCCCGACCCCTACGGGCCGCCCGGCGCCCGGCTGTGCCGCACCGGTGACATCGGCACCCACCTGCCGGACGGCTCGGTCCGCTGGCTCGGACGTCGCGACGCGCAGATCAAGCTCCGCGGCTACCGCATCGAACTCGGCGAGATCGAGCACGCGCTGCGACGACTTCCCGATGTCGGCCAGGCCGTCGTCCTCCTGCGGCGCGACCTGCCCGGTGAACCCGGCATCGTCGCCTACCTCGTGCCCCGGGACGGCGCGGAGCCGACCGTCGAGTCGCTGCGCCGGGACCTGCGCGGCCGGCTGCCCGGCTACATGGTGCCCGCCCGCTTCGTCGTCCTGGACGCCATGCCGGTCAACAGCAGCGGCAAGATCGACCGGCGGGCGCTGCCCCTGCCCTCCGCCGAGCGGGCGGGGGACGGAGCCGGGTACGTCGCTCCCCGCACCCCGGTGGAGGAGACCCTCGTCGACGTCTGGCGGGAGGTCCTGGGCCTGGAACGCATCGGTGTCCACGACGACTTCTTCCACATCGGCGGCAGCTCCCTGTCCACCGTGCGGGTGGCCGCCCTGGCCGGGGACCGGGGCCTGTCGATCTCGGTGCGCGACCTCATCGAGACCCCCACCGTGGCCGGCCTCGCGGACCGGGCCGACCGGGCCGGTCGGCGCCGGGGTGCCGCGGAATCCGACGCGGCCCCGGAGATCCGCTCCGAGGTGCGGCTGCGCGGGGGCGACGGCATCCCGCTGTGGTGCGTCCACCCCAGCGGGGGCAGCGCCGCCTGGTACGTGCCCCTGGCCCGGGCCCTGCCGCCGGGGGACCCGGTGCGGGCCTTCCAGGCGCGCGGCCTGCTCGGCGGCACCGACCCCGGGGACATCCCCGGCATCGCCGCCAACTACGCGGCCGAACTGGCGGAACGGGGCGGGCCCGGCCCGCACCACCTGCTGGGCTGGTCGATGGGGGCCAACATCGCCCTGGAGATGGCCGGCCGGCTGCACGCCGACGGCCACGAGGTCGCCCCGCTGGTGCTCATCGAGCCCTACCTGCCGAGCCCGGAGGCCGGCGCCCGGCTCGCCGGGGTCGGCCGGCGGATGCGCGAGGCACTGCCCCTGCGCGACCGGGTCCGGGAGCTGCCGCCCTCCCCGGAGCGCGATCGGGCCGCGGCGGAGCTGACCGCCCTCCTGCTGGACGCCGGCATGAGCCGGAGCGAGGCCGACATGGTGGAGAAGGCGCCCATCGAGGTGTGGCACTCCCTGCTCACCGCGCTCGCCGACTACACCCCGCGCCCCTACCCGGGCCACGTCCACCTGGTCATCGGCACCGCCGCCGCCCATCTGCCGGAGGACCGTCCCATGCCCGGCCTGGACGTGGGCTTCCGCGCCTACGTCGACCGCTGGCGCGCCCTCGCCGGCGGCGGGCTGACCGTCCACATCACCGAGGGCGACCACATGTCCATGCTCTCCGAGCCGCTGGTGCGCCGCACCGCCGCGCTGCTGGAGTCGATCAGGGCGGAGGCCCGGAAGTGAACGCACCCCTCACCCTCACCGCCACCACCGGGACCACGACCGGGGCCACGACCGGGACCACGGCCCCGGGAGCCCCGGCCTTCACCGAGCGGTACCTGCTCGATCCGGTGATCAACGCCGACCCCTACGGCTACCTCAACGCCCTGCGCGACCACCGGCCGGTCCACCACAGTCGCATGCACAACGCCTGGCTGATCACCGGGCACGAGCAGGTGATGCGCTGCCTGCGCGATCCGGCGATCTCCGCCGACCGGGTCCGGCCGCTGATGGACGCCGTTCCGCAGGGCGCCCGCGAGGACGCCGAACGCGCCTTCGACATCCTCTCCCGCTGGATGGTCTTCAACGACCCGCCGCAGCACCGCCGGCTGCGCCAGGTCTTCCAGGAACAGTTCGCGGCCCGCGCCATCGCGCGCTACCGGGGCTTCGTGGAACGGGTGACCCGCACCGTGCTCGCCCGCCGGGCCGTGCCCGGCACCACGGGCGACCTCGTCGCGGACATCGCCCGGCCGCTCCCCTCGCTGGTCTTCGGTCGCTGGCTCGGCGTGCCGGCGGCCGACGGCCCCTCGTTCTGGTACTGGAACGCCCGGGTGGGCGATCTGGTCCTGGGAGCGGCGCAGGAGGAACGCGAGTACCGCACCTCGCTGCGCTCCCTGGTCAGCCTGGAGGACTACCTGGGGGACCTGGTGCGCCGACGTCGTTCCGAACCCGGCGAGGACCTGATCGGCTCGGTCCTCGCCGACGGACGGGTCGGTGACACCGTCACCGAGGAGGAGTTCGTCGGGATGCTCACCCAGATGGCCTTCGCCGGCGGCGAGACCACCGGCAACCTCATCGCCAACGCCGTCCTGGCCCTGCTGCGGAACCCGGCCGAACTCGCCGCCGTCCGGGAGGACCCCGAACTGGTCGGGGCGGCGATCGAGGAGACCATGCGGTACGACGGCCCCTCCAAGATGTCCATCCGGGGCGCGGCCCGGGACCTGGAACTGGACGGCCACACCATTCGGGCGGGGGACCGCCTGTTCCTGGTCACCGCCGCGGCCAACCGCGATCCGGCGCGTTTCCCCGACCCCGACGTCTTCTCCGTGCGGCGCGGCAAAACCCCCCACCTCGGCTTCGGCTTCGGCGCCCACTTCTGCATCGGCGCGGCCCTGGCCCGCCTGGTGGCGGTCACCGTGGTCGACGTGCTGCTGCGCGAGCACCCCGATCTGCGCCTCGCCTCCCGGGAGCACACCTGGCAACCCTCCCTGCTCAACCGCAGCCTCACCGCACTGCCCGTCCACTACTGACCCCCGCCCACCGCGCACGAGAGGTCCACTCATGACCACCACCCTGGGAGGTGCCGGGGCACGCCTGTGGAGTCCCGCCGGGCACCCCTCCTTCCGACTGCTGTGGCTGGCCCAGGCCCTGTCCCAGCTCGGTCACGGCTTCAGCTACATCGCCTTCGCCTGGGTCACCCTCACCCTCACCGATTCCACCCTCGCCCTCGGCTACGTGCTCGCCTTCCAGGCCGTGCCCCGCGCCGTGCTCACCCTGGTCGGCGGATCACTCGGTGACCGGTGGTCGCCCCGCCTGCTGATGGTGCTCTCCAGTTGGGCGCGGTCCGGCCTGATGGCCGCGGTCGGCCTGGCCGCGCTGACCGGGACACTGACGCTGTGGATGCTGTGCGCCGCCGCCGCGCTCTTCGGGGCCGTCGACGCCTTCTTCCAACCCGCCCGGGTGGCGATCCTGCCCCGGGTCGTGGACCGGGAGACGCTGACCCAGGCCAACGCCCTGCTGGGAGCCGGCGCACGGGTGTGCGCCGTGCTGGGCCCGGCGCTCGGCGGGGTCGTGGTGGCCTTCACCAACGCCGGGGTGGCCTTCCTCGTCGACGCGGCCTGCTTCGCCGTCTGCGCCCTGTGCGTCTCCGGCATCCGGACCCGCCGGAAGACCGCCGACGAGACGACGGAGGGGGACGGGGACGGGCCGGACGACGGCGCCGACTCCGGCCTGATCGCCCGCATCGGCGCCGGCGTGCGGTACGCCTGGGGGGACGCCCGCATCCGCTGCATGCTCGCCGTGGACGTGGCCGTGACGTTCTGTTACGCCGGGCCGTTCACCATCGGCTTCGCCGCCCTGGCCCGCGGGGAGTTGGAGGGGGGCTCGATGACCCTGGGCCTCCTCAACGGGGCCCTGGCCGCCGGCGCCACCCTCGGCGCGCTGGTCGGGGGCACGGTGTCCGGGCGGCCCCGGGTGGGCCTGCTGGTCGCCGGACTCGCCGGCTGGTTGGCGGTGGGCATGGGGGTGCTGGGTGTGCTGGACAGCGCCGCGGTGGCCGTCGGAACGGTCCTGACCATGGGCTTCGCCATCGGCTTCCAGGGGGTGTTCGGGCTCAGTTGGCTCCAGCGCAACGTCCCCGAGTCGGTGCTGACCCGGGTCATCTCCCTGGACATGGTCCTGGGGTACGCCATCGCCCCCGTCTCCCTGCTGATGTGCGGGGCGCTCGCCGACACGGGCACCGGGGCGATGTTCGGGATCGTCGCCCTCATCCTGGCCCTCACGGGCCTGGGGACGCTGGCCTCACGCCCGGTCCGGGCCATGCGGTGACGGCGGGCCGGCGGTCCCCGCGGACGGGGCGCCCCGGGGGAGGGGCGCCCCGTCGGGGGGAGCGCCGCTCACAGGGAGGCCGAGAGGTCGCACAGGGCCGCGCGGTTGGGACGACCGGTCTTGGTGATCAGACTCGCGATGTGCTTCTCCACCGTCCGCGGGGATATGCACAACCGGTCGGCTATGTCCTTGTTGCCGGGGCGGTCCGGGAGCAGTCGGAAGACCTCGTACTCCCGGACGGTCACGCCCAGGGCCCGCAGCTCCTCGGGGATGCGGCTGGTCCCGGTGCGGTGCTGGTGCACCGGGGCCCCCAGACGACGCAGCGCCGCCCGGCAGGCGTTGGTCACGTCGGGCACCTCGTGGCGGTGGAAGTGGTGCTCGGCCCGGCGCAGCCAGGAGACGGGCTCGCCCCACCCGTCCTCCCGGGCGGCCTCGGCGACCAACCGCAGACCCAGGTGCAGGGCGGTGGGGTAGGGCTCGGCGAGCCGCAGGGCCCCGGCCAGCACGGTCCCGGCCTCCTCCCCGCGGCCCTCGCGACCGAGGAGGACGGCCCGGGCCAGTTCCAGGAACTGCCGGTTCCAGCGCAGCCGGCCCGGGGCGCCGGCGGCGATCTCCTCGTGGGCCACGCCGTCGACCTCCCCGGAGAGCACGTCCAGCAGGACCGCGAGCCCGTGATGGCCGCTGAGGTAGTAGGTGCTGGGGTTCTCCCGCTCCAGGACCGCGACCTCCCGCAACTCCCGGACGGCACGGGGCCGGTCCTCCTCCAGCAGCGAGCAGAACGCCCGGGCCAGCCCGATGGTCAACGGCTCCTCCTGGGAGCCCGGCCCGTCCCAGGCGGCGAACGCCTCCAGCGTCTCCTCCATCGCGGACCGGTCGCCGCGATGTCCCGCGAGCGCCGCGCGGGCCAGGAGGAGGTAGCGGGCGGCGGGGGCCAGCCGCAGGCGCTGGACCACCGGCAGTTGGGCGTCCACGGACCGTTCCGCCCCGGCGAAGTCCGCCCGCAGCACGGCGTCCAGCGTGAGGATGCCCTCGATGGTGTGGACGATGGTGACCGAACCGAGGCGTTGCGCCTCCCCCCGGGCGGTCAGCAACGCCTCCGGGTCCCCCTCGGTGAGCCACCTGTTGCCCCCGATCCGGGTGAGGACGTACATCCGTTGCAGGGGGAGGCGGTGCTTCTCCGCCACGTACAGGGCCCGTTCCAGCAGCCCGGTGGCCTCCTCCACGTCGCGCTCCCGGGCGAGGGTCGCCAGCAGCTCGAGGGCCCGGCAGGCGACCACGGGCAGTCCGTGCCGTTCGGCGGCCTCCAGTCCGGAACGGGCCAGCTTCTCGGCGAGTTGGGTCCGCGCCGCTCCCGGGGTGTCCAGGGTCAGGTAGGCCGCGGCGACATCGATGGGGGCGGTGTCCCGTTCCGCCGCCTCCTCGCCCAGGACGGCGCGGGCCCGTTCGATCTGCCGGTTGCCGTCGGCCCAGCGTCCGGCGATGTGGGCGACCCCCGCCAGGCGGGTGTGCAGGGCGGAGAGCCGCCGCGGGGTGAGGCCCGCTCCGCCCAGGGCGTGCAGCTCCTCCGCCAGGGCGAAGGCGCGCGGGAACTCCCCGGCTTCGGCCAGGGCCGGCAGCAGGGCCTCCAGGCTCTCCGCGCGACGGGTGATCTCCGGGGTGTCGAGCAGGAGTTCCTCGGCCCGGTTGAGCAGGGTGACGGCCGAGCCCACCGTCCCGCCGTGCAGGGCCCGCAGGCCCGCCTCGGCGAACAGCCGCCCGGCCTCGACGAGGTCCCCGGCCGCGAAGCGCAGTTCGGCCACGAGCGGACACCACTCGCCCTCCAGCGCCGGATGCAACGCCTCCACCGCGTCGGCGGCCCGCCCGGCGAGGTCCGCCCGGTTGCCCGGGGTGAGCTGGGTGAACAGCGCCTCCACCGTGAGCGGGTGACGGAAGGCGTACCAATCGGGGGAGGGCTCGTCGGGCACCACGAGCTGGGCGGCGACGCCGGCGTGCAGGTGGGTGAGCAGGTCGCGGTCGTTCATCCCGGTCATGTGCTGGAGGACCGACAACGGAAAACGCCGGCCGAACACGGCCGCCGCGGAGAGCAGCGTCAGTCCCTGCGGCCCGAGCCGGTCGATGCGACGCAGGATGCCCCGGGCCAGGGTGCTCGACACGTCACTGCGGGGATCGCCGACCACGCGCCAGCCGTCCCCGCCCCGCACCAGGGCACCGCCGGAGATCATCCCCTGGAGGAGTTCCTCGACGATGAAGGGGCTGCCCGCGCTGTCGTCCCACAGCCTGTCCAGGGCCGCCTCGGGGACTCCCCCGGGATCGGTGCCCAGGTGGGCCGCCATCATCTCCCGGACCTCGTCGCGGCGCAGCGGCAGCAGTTCCAGCAGCGAACCGGTGCCGCGTTGTTGGGCGGCGAGCGCCATGTCCAGGGCGTCGCAGGGCTCGGTACGGATCGTGGCGAGCAGCACGGCGGGCGAGAAGTCGAGGTTGTCCACCAGGTACTCGACCACGGCCAGGGTTTCCGGGTCGGCGTCGTGGAGGTCCTCCAGCAGCAGGAGTTGGCCCCGTTCCCGACCGGTGGCGATCAGCAGCCGCAGCACCGCCTCGCCGAGGACGACCATGGAACCGGTCTCGCGGACCTCGTGGCCCCATTCGGGGATCAGTTGGCCGAGCACCGGCCGGTAGGGGCCCAGGCCCAGGTCGTCCATCGGCTCACCGCCGCGGAACAACGACATCAAGGCCTCGGTGAGCGGCCGGAAGGGAACGGTGGGGCCGGTGGTGCTGCTGCGCCCGCGGAGCACCCGCATGCCGGAGTCGAAGGCCATGCCCGCCGCCTCGGCCGCGAGGCGTGACTTGCCGATGCCGGCTTCCCCCGTCAGGAAGACGACCCCGCCGCGTTGGTTACGCGCGTCCACCAGCGACTGTTCCAGCCGCGCGAGATGGTGGTCACGTCCGACGATGTTCGGCGCACGAGAACGCATGGGGGTGAAGTGTACTTGGCAGTCAATTGACGCGGCAGGGAGCGAGCGGGGGAATCCGATCATTCCCCCGCGGGCCGCGCGGAACGGAACGGGTCGCCCCCGTGGAGGGGGCGACCCGCACCGCTCGTTCGTGTCACCGGGTCAGACCATGCCCCCGGGGGCGGAGACGCTGGTGTCCATGGTTCCGATCGTGACGACGAGGCCGCTGGTCAGCACCATGCCGGCGAGGGCACGGGCCCGGGCGCAGGTCCTGTTCCGCCCGGTGAGGGCGATCCCGCCGGTGGGGTCCTCCGACTGCGGGGC
>NZ_VKHT01001310.1 GCF_014141535.1 Streptomyces alkaliphilus
GGGACGGGCTCGCGGCTCATCCGGCCCGGGCGCGGTTGGTCTACACCGTGCGTTTCGAGAACCACGGTGCCCCGCTCACCCTCCCCGGTCTGCCGGAGGCGTTGGAGAGCGAGTGGCGGGAGACCCCCGTGCGGGTGACCGAGGTCCAAGCCGTCGTCCGCTGACCAGCCTCCCCGCCCGACATCGGGGCGGCACCGCCCACCGCCGACGATCCGACTTGCACCTCACGCGGCGTGAGGCGTCACCGTGGAGGTGTCGGAACACAGAACACGACGGAGGCGGCCATGGGCTGGTCGGTGGGCGAGGTGGCCCGATTCGCCGGGGTCAGCGTGCGCACCCTGCACCACTACGACGCGATCGGACTGCTGGAGCCCAGCGGACGGACACACGCCGGGCACCGCCGGTACGAGGAGAAGGACCTCGACCGGCTCCAACGGATCCTCTTCCACCGGGAACTCGGCTTCCCGTTGGAGGAGATCGCGATCCTGGTGGATGACCCGGACCTCGACCCGACCGACCGACTCCGTCGGCAGCACCACCTGCTCACCGAGCGGATCGGGAAGCTGCGACGGATGGCCGCCGCCGTGGAGCGGGCCATGGAGGCGAGACGGATGGGAATCAGCCCGACCCCCGAGGAGCGGTTCGAGGTATTCGGCCGCGACCACGACTGGGAGGCGTACGACCGGGAGGCCGAGGAGCGTTGGGGCGACACGGACGCGTGGGCCGAGTCCCGGCGCCGCTCGGCCCGGTACACGAAGGAGGACTGGCAGCGGATCAAGGCCGAGGACGACGAGCTGAACACGCGCATCGCGGCCCTGGTGGCGGCCGGTACCGCCCCCGACTCCCCCGAGGGGATGGACCTGGCCGAGGAACACCGGCAGCGGATCTGTCGACGGTTCTACCCCTGTGACCACGCGATGCACGTCAACCTGGGCGACATGTACGTGGCGGACGAGCGGTTCACCGCCACGTACGAACGGATCCGGGAGGGAATGGCCCGCTGGCTGCGGGACGCCATCCGGGCCAACGCCGCCCGCAGGGGCCCCGCCGGCGACTGACGGGCTCCGACCAACGGACTCCGACCCCGGGCGGCCGGGGTCCCGGTGCCGTGGCGCGGTACCCGCC
>NZ_VKHT01001311.1 GCF_014141535.1 Streptomyces alkaliphilus
CGGACCCGGCTGCCCCGCCGTCCCCGTCCGGCCGATCGGGTGGGTCCGATCGGCCGGACGGGGACGGCGGCGCGCGGCCGGGGACGCCGCCCCGCCGATCGCCCGGTGCGCGGCCGTGAGTCCGGGCGCCCTCGGTTCGCTCTCCGTACCGCCACCGCCACCGCCCCGTGCCCGGGTGGCGACCTCTTCGGCCGTACCGCCCACGCGAACGCGCCCTTCGCCGCCCCTCGACGCCTTCGTCGAGGGGCGGTGGCACCTTCATCGACACCGCCGACTCCCACACCGCCCGGATGGACGGCAACCCCGGCGGCGAGTTCGGGACGATCACCGGTCGCCGACTCTCCCTGCTCTGCCCGGCTCGCCGCTCGCCTCGCCGGCCCCGCGGCTCACCGGCGCGGAGCGCGAGGGGCGTGACCCTCCGCCGGAACGGGTGACACGCGCCCTCGGCGGGCCGCCGCACGCCGTCGGGGGCGCGCGGTCCGGGCGTTCGTCGTCCCCTGTTCACCTTCCGGGCCCCTCCGCGTTACGGACGGGCGGCCCGGTGGCGGGACGCTGGAGCCATGACGAAGCGCTGGGCAGGGCTGATGGGGCTGCGGGCCGGAAGCGTGGCCCGTGCCGAGGATCTGCTGACCGCGTGCGTGCGCGAGTGCGCCCGC
Source organism: Streptomyces alkaliphilus (assembly GCF_014141535.1). Taxonomy (GTDB): domain Bacteria; phylum Actinomycetota; class Actinomycetes; order Streptomycetales; family Streptomycetaceae; genus Streptomyces; species Streptomyces alkaliphilus. The sequence continues at coordinate 657 of NZ_VKHT01001311.1, forward strand.
CACGTCGCGGCGAGCGAGGACCGACCGGGACCGGAGCAGCGTCGGCTGGTCGCGGCGGTCGGCGAGCTCGTCGTGCGCCACACCGACCTGCGTCCCTCGGAGGACGACTGCTTCGAGTCGCTCCTGGAAGTGGGCCGGCGCGCGCTGGACGCCGGGGAGGTGCGGCTGGCCCGCCGGCTGGCCGACTCCGCCGTCGCGCTGCGCAGCCGCAGCGCGGAGGCGTGGCACCTGCGCGGGCGCGCCCTGGAACGGTTGGGTCGCGCCGGCGAGGCGGAGCAGGCGTTCACCCGCAGCCGCGGGATCGAGAGCCGCACGGCCCGTCCGGCCGCGGTCTGATCCCCGCCGGGACACCCGCACTCCCCACCGGGCACCCACCGAACGCCGACCCCGGAGGGGAGCCCGAGCCGGGCGGTCGTCGAGCGGCGGGACCGGGCGCACGGACGCACGGCGGGAGCACCCGCCCGGACC
>NZ_VKHT01001312.1 GCF_014141535.1 Streptomyces alkaliphilus
GTCGCGGGGGGTGCGCTTCGGGTACGGCGGCAGCGGGTCGCCGGTGCTGGCGAACCTGGATCTGGTGGTGCCACGGGGCGAGCGGCTGGCGGTGATGGGGCCCAGCGGGGTGGGGAAGTCGACCCTGGTGGCCGTGGTGTCCGGGCTGGTGGCTCCCGACGCGGGACGGGTGGCGCTGTTCGGGGTGCCCCTGGCCGGGCCGGGTACCGAGGGGATGGAGCGGCTGCGGACCCTGGTGCCCCAGGAGGGGTACGTGCTGACGGGGTCGGTGCGGGAGAACCTCCTGTACCACCGGCCCGGGCCCCCGCCCCCCGATCGGCTGGTGATGGAGGCCGTGCGGGAGGTGGGGGCGGAGGAGTTGGTGGAGCGGTTGGGCGGTCCGCAGGGCCGGGTGGTGCCGACGGCGTTGTCCGCCGGGGAACGGCAACTCCTGTCGCTGGTCCGGGCGCACCTGTCGCCGGCGCCGCTGTTGGTGCTGGACGAGGCGACGTGCCATCTGGACCCGGCCGCGGAGGCCCGGGCGGAGAACGCGCTGGCGGCACGCGGGGGGCGGACGCTGGTGGTGATCGCCCACCGGCCAGGATCGGCGCGGCGGGCGGACCGGGTCCTGGTGCTGGACGGGAGCCGGGTGGAGATCGGGACCCACGCCGAGGTGGCGGAACGGTGCTCCCTTTACCGGGAGTCGGTCCTCGGGTGGTCAGATCCATCCGGCCTCGCGGGAGATGCGGACGGCGTCGACGCGGTTGCGGGCCCCGGTCTTGCGGGTGACGGCGGCGACGTAGTTCCGGACGGTGCCCCGGGACAGGTGGAGGCGGTCCGCGATCTCGGTCGGTGAGCAGCCGTCCGCGATCAGGGAGAGCACGTGCAGTTCCCTCGGCGTGAGAGGGATGGTGGCGGCGTGGAGGAAGTCGGGGGCGAGCGTCTCGTCGACGTACCGGTGGCCCTCGGCGGTCATGCGGATCGCCTTCGCGAGACGGTCGGGGTCGGCGTCCTTGCTGACGTAGCCCAGGGCGCCGGCCTCCGTGGCGCGGCGCACCAGGCCGGGGCGGCCGGTGGCGGCGAGCACGAGGAGGGCGGTGGAACCGGCGCGCAGTCGGTGTCCCAGTTCGAGGAGGGGGAGGT
>NZ_VKHT01001313.1 GCF_014141535.1 Streptomyces alkaliphilus
CTCTCGGGGAGACTGATGACCCGTTCGCGACGCGGGGTGGGGGGCGGCGAGGTGCGGGACGGAGGTGGAACCCGCCTCCCGGGGCCGCCCCGGTGACCGCCCCCGGTCCTCCGTTCCGGCGGACGTGAACGGCCGGTCGAGAGTCCGTTTCCGGAGGGAGCCGCGTGAACCGATTCGAGGAACTGGCCCATCCCGAGGCGCCCGCACCTCCCCGGCCGGGGGGCGTGGTGGAGGTGGACCTCCCCGAGGGCGTCCCCTTCAAGGAGGGCTGCGAGCGGATCCTGGCGGCCGTGGAGGGGAACCGCCGGTGGTATCGCCGCCCCCGCTGGGTGGAGGTCCGGGTGGGAGGTGTCCCCGTGTGTGTGACCACCCCGGCCGTGGTGGCGACCGCGCTCGAGGAGCGACACACCACCGGCCCCCGTGGCCCCGTCGGCAGGCCGGGACACCATCTCATCGTCCCCAACGCCGGTCACGCCCTGCTCGGTGAGGAGGAGGGGCGTCCTCGCACCGTCACCTACGTCTGCCCCGAGCAGGGGTGCGGGAGGGCGGAGACCCTGTTCCGTCCCGGGGCGCCGGTCTGTGAGGACCACGGTGTCGGGATGGTCGAGCGGTGACGCCCGGCCGCCATCCGATACCGCTCCCCCGGAGGGAGCGGCGGCGATGAACCTCACCGACGTGACCGGCCGGGTCACCGGCGTGCTGAGCTCCCGGTTCCTCCTGGTCTCCTACCTGCCGGTACTGGCCGGGGCCCTGCCGCTGGTGGTGCTGGTGTGGGCCGGGGCGCCCGGCGGCGCGCCCGACTTCTCCGGGGCCTGGGAGACCGCCGGGTCGCTGGGGATCGGCGAGTCGCTGGTGCTCGTGCTCGCCCTGCTGGTGCCGGCCTTCCTACTGCAATCCCTTCAGCTCTCCCTGCACACCCTGTGGCGCGAGGGGCCGCCGTGGCCATGGTGGCGGAGGCGTCGGTCCGCGCTCTGGCGGGGCCGCCGGGAGGAGCTGGCCGAACAGGCGCGACTGCCGGCCGACTTCCCCTCCCTCGGTCCCGCCGAGCGTGACGCCGCCACGGCCCGGGCGTGGCCCGCCGCCTCCCGGTTGAACCGCCGCTTCCCGCCCGCCGGAACGC
>NZ_VKHT01001314.1 GCF_014141535.1 Streptomyces alkaliphilus
GGGGAAAGCCTCCTCGCGCGCGTCCGCCCGGTGCCGTGGCGGGGACGGGACCGGACGGACGGGACTGCGAGGGGTCGGGGTCAGCGCTTGGAGACGGTGCGCTCGGCGGGTATGCGGCCCAGGCGGCCGGCCTGGAAGTCCTCGAACGCCTGCTGGAGCTCGGCGTGGCTGTTCATGACGAACGGGCCGTAGTGGGCCATCGGCTCCCGGATGGGCAGGCCGCCCAGCAGGATGACCTCCAGGTTGGGGGTGTGGCCGTCCTGCTTCTCGTCGGCGCGGACGGTGAGGCCGCCGCCGGCGCCGAAGACGGCGGTCTGGCCCAGCTCGATCGGGCGACGGCCGGGACCGACCGCGCCGCGTCCGGCCAGGACGTAGGCCAGGGCGTTGAAGTCCTCCCGCCACGGCAGGGTGATCTCGGCCCCCGGGCTGACGGTGGCGTGGACGAGGGTGATCGGGGTGTGGGTGACGCCGGGGCCGCTGTGCCCGTCGAGGTCGCCGGCGATCAGGCGGAGGACGGCGCCGCCGTCGGGTGAGGTGAGCAGCTTGACGTTGCCGCCGCCGATGTCCTGGTAGCGGGGGGCGGTCATCTTGTCCCGGGCCGGGAGGTTGACCCACAGCTGGATGCCGTGGAACAGCCCGCCCTTGATGACCATCTCCTCCGGCGGGGCCTCGATGTGCAGGAGGCCGGAGCCGGCGGTCATCCACTGGGTGTCGCCGTCGTTGATGACGCCGCCGCCGCCCTCGGAGTCCTGGTGGATGAAGGTGCCGTCGAGGAGGTAGGTGACGGTCTCGAAGCCGCGGTGGGGGTGCCAGGGGGTGCCCTTGGGCTCACCGGCGGCGTACTCCACCTCGCCCATCTGGTCCATCATGATGAACGGGTCCAGGTGCCGGTGGTGGATGCCGGCGAAGGCGCGGCGGACGGGGAAGCCCTCGCCCTCGAAGCCGCTGGGGGCGGTGGTGACGCCCAGGACGGGCCGGGTGGGGGTCCCGTCGACGGGCTCGGCGACGCGGGGCAGCGTCAGGGGGTTCTCCACGGTGATGGCGGGCACGGTCGGCCTCCTCTTTGACTGGGTGTTCGAAGGCGCTCGTCGCACCATTTAGTTGAACTATAAACAT
>NZ_VKHT01001315.1 GCF_014141535.1 Streptomyces alkaliphilus
CGCCGTGTACAAGACACAGGATCCGACCGCCGGCCCGACCGCCCGCGCCCCGCGGGGCGACGGTCCGCCCCGCATCGACCCGCTCGCCGGGCTGCGACGACCGGGCGACCCGACCTGTGACGTCCACCTGACCGGCACGGTATTCCTCGACATCGTCTTCACCGGCCTGGACGGGGCCCCGGTGCGCGGCACCGAGACCTGGGCCCGCGGGATGGGGTCCTGCCCGGGCGGGGTGGCGAACATGGCCACCGCGCTGGCCCGCCTGGGGTTGCGCACCCGTCTGGCGGCGGCGTTCGGCGACGACCGGTACGGCGAGTACTGCTGGGAGACCCTGGAACGCGACGAGGGCATCGACCTGTCCCCCTCCCGGGTGTTGCCGGGCTGGCACTCCCCGGTGACCGTCTCGATGGCGTACGAGGGTGAGCGCACGATGGTCTCGCACGGCCACCCGGCGCCCGTCTCCTCGACCGCCCCGGACGACGGGCCGGCCCCGGAACCGGCGCGCGCCTGTGTCGCCTCCCTGGCCCCGGGGGAGCGACAGGAGTGGATCGAGCGGGCGGCCCGTGCGGGGTCGCTGGTCTTCGCCGACACCGGCTGGGACGACACCGGGCGCTGGGACCCGGCGTCCCTGGACGGGCTGGAGCACTGCGCCGCCTTCCTGCCCAACGCCGAGGAGGCGATGCGCTACACCCGCACCGACTCCCCCCGCGCGGCGGCCCGGGCGCTGGCCGAGCACGTCCCGCTGGCGGTGGTCACCATGGGCGCCCGCGGAGCGGTGGCCGCCGACGCCGGCACCGGCGAACTGGTGGAGGTGCCCGCCCTGCCGGTGACGGTGCTGGACCCCACCGGCGCGGGGGACGTCTTCGTGGCGGGTTTCGTGACCGGGACCCTCGCCGGCTGGCCGCCCGCCGACCGGCTCGCCTTCGCCGCGCTGACCGCCGGGCTCTCGGTGCAGGAGTTCGGCGGCTCGCTCTCGGCCCCCTGCTGGGACCAGCTCGCCGCCTGGCGCCGCCGCACCCTGCGGGCCGGGCACGCCCCCGCCCGCTACGACTTCCTGGACGACCTGATCCGGGGCATCGAACCGGGGGAGGGCTGTGGGGTCGAGGAGGGCGAGGG
>NZ_VKHT01001316.1 GCF_014141535.1 Streptomyces alkaliphilus
TCCGTGACGACCAGGCGGGCCCGCCGGGCCGACACCCTCGCCGACGCCGGGGCCCGCCTGGTCGTCACGGACGACACCGGTGCCGCCGCCGTGCGCGGCCTGCCCGTCCGCACCCTGCCCGTCCGGGGCGCCGGGGCGGGGGACGCCTCCGGCCCGGGCCTCCGGCCCGGGGAACCGGCCCGGCCGGAACCGGACGACCTCGCCTACATCATCTACACCTCCGGCTCCACCGGCAGGCCCAAGGGCGTGGAGATCACCCACGGCAACCTCGCCCGGCTGCTCGACGCGGCCGACCGACACTTCGACTTCGGCCCCGGGGACGTGTGGACCCTGCTGCACTCGCCCGCCTTCGACTTCTCCGTCTGGGAGGTGTGGGGAGCGCTGGCCACCGGCGGACGGGTCGTCGTTCCCACCGTCGAGGAGGTGCGCGACCCCGCCGCGATCCACCGCCTGCTGCGCGAGGAGGGCGTGACGGTCCTCAACCAGACCCCCGCCGCGTTCAAGGGACTGCGCGCCCACCTGGAGCGACACGACGCCTCCTTCGCCGACCTGTCGCTGCGCACCGTCGTCTTCGGCGGCGACGCCTTCGACACCCGCGACTACCGGGACTGGTTCGCCGCCCCCGCCGGGGAACGGCCCGCCCTGGTCAACATGTACGGCATCACCGAGACCACCGTGCACGTGACCTTCCGCGAGATCACCGCCGACGACCCCGACGGCGCCGCGCCCTCGCCCATCGGCCTCCCCCTGGCGGGACAGCACGGCTACGTGCTCGACCACACCGGGCGACTGGTGCCGCCCGGCACCGTCGGCGAGTTGTACGTCTCCGGCGCCGGGGTGGCCCGGGGATACCGCGACCGCCCCGCCCTGACCGCCGAGCGCTTCGTGCCCGACCCCTACGGGCCGCCCGGCAGCCGCATGTACCGCACCGGCGACCTGGTGCGGCTGCTGCCCGACGGTGACCTCGCCTACCTCGGACGCGCCGACCACCAGGTGAAGATCCGCGGTTTCCGCATCGAGCCGGGCGAGATCGAGGCGGCCCTGCGCGACTGCCCGGGCGTCGCCGACGTGGCGGTGGTGGCCCGCCCGGCCCCCGGCGGCGGCGCCCGCCTGGTC
>NZ_VKHT01001317.1 GCF_014141535.1 Streptomyces alkaliphilus
CGACACCCCCGTGCGGGCGACCGCCGACGAACTCGTCGCCCGCGGCGAGAACGTCCAGGGCCCCGCCGACCTGCCCACCCACGCCGCCTGGCAACTGGAGAGCCCCGGCTTCCCCTACCGCCCCCTGACGGGGGACACCCCCGCCCTGTGGGCGCGGGGCGAGGAGAGGCTGCCGGACGGGAGCACCGTCCCGTGCCTGGTCCCCGTCGCCCTGTCCCACCTCAACTGGCGTCGGCGTTCCCTCCGCGACCTGCCCCGCACCCACCACCTCAACTACGCGGGCATCGCCACCGGCGAGGGACTCGAGGACGCCCGCGAACGCGGCCTGCTGGAGGTCGTCGAGCGCGACGCCCTGGAACTGTGGTGGCACCTGGACACCCCCGCCCGGGGCATCGATCCGGCGAGCGTGCCCGGGCTGTCGGAGGACCTGGCCGGCACCGAACTGGAGGTCTCCCTGGTGGAGATGCCCTCGGAGTTCGCGCCCTGCGTCGCCGCCCATGTCCACGATCCGGTGAGCGGCCTGCACGCCGCCGGATTCGCCTGCCGGTGGGACCCGGCCGAGGCCGCGCGCAAGGCGGTGCTGGAGGCCGTGCACACCCGGGTCTTCACCCTCGGCCTGGTCGACCCGGACGGCTGGGTCTTCCGGGCGGTGGAGGCCGGCCTGCTGGCCCGGGGGCTGTACCTGGACCACCGGGAGGACGGCCGCTACCTCGACGCGGCCGGCCCGCGCTGCGAGGCCGTTCGGGACCTGGGCGCGCACGTGCAGGTGTGGCTGGACCCCCGGGCGCACCGGCTCGCCGAACGCTTCACCCGGCCCGCGCTGGGCACGGTGCCGGTCGATCGGATCGAATCCGGCACCCCGGAGCGTCTGGAGGCGGCGCTGCGCGCCGGCGGACACCGCGTCTTCACCGTCGACCTGACCACCGAGGACATCGCCGAGACCTCCTGGCGGGTGGTCCGGGTGCTGGTCTCCGGGCTGGTGCCCAACGCCCCGGCCGCCTTCTCCTACCTCGGTTGCCCCCGCTTCGCGGAACGGTGGGTGCGGGACGGCGGGCGGGGGACCGGCCCGGGTCCGGACGACCTGACGCTGTTGCCGCCCCCGCACATGTGAGGCC
>NZ_VKHT01001318.1 GCF_014141535.1 Streptomyces alkaliphilus
GCCCGCACCCACGGCGATTTCCCCGCCGGCCTCCCCGCCCTGCGGGAGGCGCTCGCGGACCGGTACACCGCGCGCGGTGTACCGACGATGCCCGAACAGATCATGGTCACCACCGGTGCCATGGGGGGCCTGGCCGCCGTCCGCCGACTGTTCGCCCCGGCCGGCGAGCGGATCGCGGTGGAGCACCCCTCCTACGCCAACGTCCTGCAACTGATGCGACAGAGCGGTCTGCGCCTGGTGCCGGTGGCCATGGGCGAGGGGTTGGCCGGCTGGGACCTGCCGGCCTGGCGCGCGGCGCTGCGCGACAGCGCGCCGCGCCTGGCCTACGTGGTGGCCGACTACCACAACCCCACGGGGGCGTTGGCCCCGGACGAGGCGCGCCGACAGCTCGTCGCCGCCTCCCGTTCCTCGGGCACCGTGCTCATCGTCGACGAGACCATGGCCGACCTGTGCCTGGATCCCCCGCCGGACGGACCCCCGCTCCCGGTCGCCGCCCTGGACCCGGGCGGGGCGGCGGTGGTCACCGTCGGCTCGGCCAGCAAGACCTTCTGGGCCGGTCTGCGCATCGGCTGGGTCCGGGCCGCCCCCGAACTCATCCGTCGGCTGGTCGCCGGTCGGGCCCACGCCGATCTGGGCAGCCCCGTTCTGGAGCAACTCGCCCTCACCTGGTTGTTGAGCGGTGACGGCTGGGACGAGGCGGTGCGCCTGCGCCGGGACGAGGTGCGGACCAACCGCGACGCCCTGGTGCGGGCCCTGCGCGCGCACCTCCCCGACTGGCGTTTCGAGGTGCCGTCCGGTGGCCTGACCCTGTGGACCCGCACCGGGGGACTGTCCGGGTCCCGGATCGCGGAGACCGGCGAACGTCTCGGGGTGCGGGTCCCCTCCGGCCCGCGGTTCGGCATCGACGGGGCCTTCGACGGCCACCTGCGGCTTCCCTTCACCCTCCCACCGGCCGTCGCCGGTGAGGCGGTCACCCGCCTCGAGGTCGCGGCCCGAATGGTGGCGGAGGGACGGGTCGGGACAGTGGGGGCACCGGGCGACTACATCGCCTGAGCGCCGCCCGCCCGACCGCGGTCCCCGGGCGGGTCCGCGCCCGTGCTCCGGCTCAGCCC
>NZ_VKHT01001319.1 GCF_014141535.1 Streptomyces alkaliphilus
CCCTCGGGGTGTGCGGGGGCGACGGCACCGTGAACGCGGCCGCCGAGCGGGCCGCCGAACGCGGGGTGCCGCTGGCGGTGTTTCCCGGCGGAACGCTGAACCACTTCGCCCAGGATCTCGGCGTGCGCACGACGGAGGAGGCCGCCGCCGCGGTGGAGGAGGGCACGGCGATCCGGGTGGATCTCGCGCTGGCCCGTCCGCTGGCCGGGTCGGCCGATGGTCGGGGACCGCGCACCGGACGGGTCGGCGGCCTGCCGGGGGTGGCCGGTGAGGAGGGCGTCCACCGGGACACCGACGGCCACGGGGCCGGCTATCCGTTCGTGAACACCTTCAGCATCGGGATGTATCCGGAACTGGTTTCCGAACGGGAGCGATTGGAGAAGAGCGTCGGCAAGTGGCCGGCGGCCGTGGTCTCCCTGTTCCGGGTGCTGCGCACCTCGGAGCCGCTGAGGATCCGGATCAACGGGCGGCCCCGCCGGGTGTGGCTGCTCTTCGCCGGCAACGGCCGCTACCTGCCCGACGGCTTCGCCCCGGTGCACCGGCAGGCCATGGACGAGGGCCTGCTGGACGTGCGGACCATAGACGGGGACACCCCGCTGGCCCGCACCCGCCTGCTGGGGGCGGCGCTGCTGGGCACCATGAGCCGCTCGCGGGTCTACACCTCGGCCCGGCTGCGGCGTCTGGAGTTGTCCGACCTGGAGGGGGTGGAAACGCTGGCCCGGGACGGCGAGACGGCCCCCGCCCCCTCGGCCCTGCTGGTGGAGAAGCGGCCGGGCGCCCTGGTGGTCTACCGCCCCGTGGGGTGAGACCGGGGACGCGTCCGGGCCCTCCGCGTCGCCCGGTACGGCGCCGAACCGGGCGACGCGGAGGGCCGGGGACGCCCGGCGGGCAGGGGACGGGGCGGCGCGCCCGGGGCCGCCGGATGGGTGGCGACGGGCGCGGTCACCGACCGGCGGTTCGGAGGGAGCGACGGGCCCCGGCCCGCTGCGAGGGTGGGGCGCACGGCCACCGCGGGGACGTTCGGGCCCCACCGGGAGAGCCGGAACACCCACCGGCCCGGGGTCGGCGGACCCGGGCCCCCGAGGGGCCGGGGACGTCAGGGATCACCAC
>NZ_VKHT01000132.1 GCF_014141535.1 Streptomyces alkaliphilus
CCTCTCGCCTCCGGCCCCCGTACGCCGGAAGCGCCCCAAGGAGCAGCGTGAGCACAGGAACACGAGCCCGGACCCCCGGAGCCGCACGATGAGACTGGTGGCCGTCGCGGCGGCCCTGGCCGTCCCGTTGAGCGGGGTCGCGGCACTGTCCGCGACCGCCGACACCACCGCCGGCGTCTCGGCGAGCTTCTCGAAGCCCTCCGTGTGGGACGGGGGCTTCAACGGCCAATGGACCATCGGGAACGACGGTGACACGGCCCTCGACGGGTGGACCCTGGAGTGGGAGTTCCCCGAGGGCACCGAGGTGACCTCGCTGTGGAACGGTGTGATGACCCGTGAGGGCAACACCTACACCGTCACCGACGAGGGCTGGAACGGCACCCTGGCCGCCGGCGCCTCGACCACCGTGGGCCTCGGCGGGACGGGGACCGGTGAGCCGATCAGCTGTCTGATCAACGGCGCCCCCTGCGACGGTGACGGCTCCGGCGGCACCCCCGACCCGGACCCGACCGACCCGGATCCCGTGGACCCCGACCCGACCGACCCGGATCCGACCGACCCCGACCCGAACCCCACGGGCCCCGGTGACCACGTCAACCTCGGCTACTTCACCGAGTGGGGCGTCTACGGCCGCGACTACCACGTCAAGAACATCGTGACCTCGGGCTCGGCGGAGAAGCTCACCCACATCAACTACTCGTTCGGCAACGTGACCAACGGCGAGTGCGTGATGGGCGACTCCTACGCCGCCATCGAGCGTGCCTACACCGCCGCCGAGAGCGTCAGCGGCAAGGCCGACACCTGGGACCAGGAGTTGCGGGGCAACTTCAACCAGCTGCGTCAGCTCAAGGAGGCGTACCCGCACATCAAGGTGCTGTGGTCCTTCGGCGGTTGGACCTGGTCCGGCGGTTTCGGTGAGGCGATGCAGAACCCCGAGCGGTTCGCGAAGTCCTGCCACGACCTGGTCAACGACCCGCGCTGGGCCGATGTCTTCGACGGCATCGACCTGGACTGGGAGTACCCCAACGCCTGTGGCGAGACCTGTGACGACAGCGGGCCGCGCGCCTTCGGCGACATGATGCGGGCCTTCCGCGCCGAGTTCGGGGACCAGCTGGTCACCGCCGCCATCACCGCCGACGCCTCCGAGGGCGGCAAGATCGACGCCTCCGACTACGGCTACGGCGCCGAGCACGCGGACTACATCGCGGTCATGACGTACGACTTCTTCGGCGCCTGGGCGGCGCAGGGCCCCACCGCCCCGCACTCCGCGCTCAGCCCCTGGGACGGCATCCCGCAGGACGGTTTCACCACCGAGCAGGCCATCGCCAAGCTGAAGGCGCAGGGCGTGCCGGCGGAGAAGCTGCTGCTGGGCATCGGCTTCTACGGCCGAGGCTGGACCGGCGTCACGCAGACCGACCCGGGCGGGTCGGCCACCGGCCCGGCGCCCGGCACCTACGAACAGGGCATCGAGGACTACAAGGTCCTCAAGCAGACCTGCCCCGCCACCGGCATCTTCGCCGGCACCGCCTTCGCCCACTGCGGGAACGAGTGGTGGAGCTACGACACCCCGCAGACCATCGCCGGGAAGATGGACTACGCCAGGCAGCAGGGCCTGGGCGGCGCCTTCTTCTGGGAGCTGACCGGCGACACCGCCGACGGTGAGCTGATCACCGCCATCCACGAGGGCCTGCGGTAACCCCTCCCCCTCCGGGACCCGGGGGCGCGTCCTGCCCGGACGCGCCCCCGGGTTCGCGCGTCCCCGTGTCGGCGACGGGTGGATGCTGGGGGCATGAGCGACGAGCACGACCGACACGACGAGCGGCACGACGGGCACGACCCCGACCCGGTGGAACGGGCGCTGTGGGAGGCGCGCGCCCGGGTCCTCGCCGACCTGGCCTCGGACGCCCTGGACCGGCCCGACGTGGTCTCCCGGCTGGACGAGGCGATGCGGCACCGGCGGTGGTGGGTGGAGCAGTGGCCGCGGGGGGCGGAGTTCGTGGCCGGGCTGTTGGCCCAGGACGTCCAGGACGCGGTGCTGGACTCGGACGGCCGGTGGCCGGCGTGCCCGCTGTGCGTGTCGGGGGCGCCGGGAGCGCACGCACCGCATCCCCTGGAGGTGCGACCGGAGCTGGGGCCGGATCCGCACTGGGTGTGCCCGGAGAAGGGCGTCACGGTGGCGGCGGTGGGGCGTCTCGGGCGCTCGCCGCGACAGGGGTGAACAGGGCAACTCCCGGCGGGACACCTTTCCTTCGCTCTTTGGTACAGACCTATTGACCCGTGGTCCAGACCTCTCTACTCTCGGGTCATCTGCGGTGAGCACCATGACAATTCATGACTCTTCACGGCCCGTCGTGAACCGTCGTGAACCGTGATGGATCGGTGTGCTCGCGGGCGGCGCGGATTCCCCCAGATCTGTCCGACCCCCATCCCCGGGAGTTCCCTTGCGAACAAGGACTTCGGCACGGAACGGCACCACTCGAAGAAACCCCCTCACCCGTCGGCTGGTCGCCGTGCTCACCGCGCTGGCGGTGCCGCTCGGCCTCATGGTGGCGCTCGCCGCCCCCGCGCAGGCCGCCGGGGCCTCGGCCGCCTTCACCAAGACCTCCGAGTGGGACAGCGGGTTCGGCGGTCAGTGGACCATCACCAACACCGGCACCTCCACCGTCAACGGCTGGAACCTGAGCTGGGACTTCCCCTCCGGAACCACCGTGGGCGCCCTGTGGAACGGCGTGCTGACCCGCAGCGGCAACAGCTACACCGTCACCAACGAGAGCTGGAACGGCACCCTGGCCCCCGGCCAGTCCACCACCGTCGGCTTCTCCGGCAGCGGCACCGGCAACCCCACCAACTGCCGGATCAACGGCGCCTCCTGCGACGGCGGCAACGGCGGACAGCCGGGCGCTCCCGGAGCCCCCGGAGCCCTCGTGCCGGGCACCGTCACCAACAACTCCATCGCCATCAGCTGGGCCCCGGCCTCCGGTGACGTCACCGAGTACGAGGTGCTGCGCAACGGCTCCGTCGTCGCCACCACCACGGCCCGCAACCACGTCAGCTCCGGCCTGAGCGCCAACACCTCCTACACCTTCACGGTGCGGGCCAAGGGACCGGGCGGCACCGGCCCGGCGAGCGAGCCGCTGACCGTGCGCACCACCGGTGGACAGCAGCCCGACCCGGTCGGTGACCTGGTGAACGTCGGCTACTTCACCGAGTGGGGCGTCTACGGCCGCAACTACCACGTGAAGAACATCGTCTCCTCCGGCTCCGCCTCCAAGCTCACCCACATCAACTACGCCTTCGGCAACGTCCAGAACGGCCGCTGCACCATCGGCGACTCCTACGCCGCCTACGACAAGGCGTACACGGCGGCCCAGAGCGTGGACGGCGTCGCCGACACCTGGGACCAGCCCCTGCGCGGCAACTTCAACCAGCTGAAGAAGCTCAAGGAGATGCACCCGCACATCAAGGTCGTCTGGTCCTTCGGTGGTTGGACCTGGTCCGGCGGCTTCGGTCAGGCCATGCAGAACCCGCAGGCGTTCGCCAAGTCCTGCTACGACCTGGTCAACGACCCGCGCTGGGAAGGCGTCTTCGACGGCATCGACCTGGACTGGGAGTACCCCAACGCCTGTGGTCTGACCTGTGACAACAGCGGCCGGGACTCCTTCCGCCGGATGATGCAGGCCTTCCGCGCCGAGTTCGGCGACCAGCTGGTCACCGCCGCCATCACCGCCGACGCCTCCAGCGGCGGCAAGATCGACGCGGCCGACTACGCGGGCGGCTCGCGGTACGCCGACTACCTGCACGTCATGACGTACGACTTCTTCGGCGCCTGGGCGGCGCAGGGCCCCACCGCCCCGCACTCCCCGCTCAACGCCTACCCGGGCATCCCGCAGGCCGGCTTCAACACCCACGAGGCGATCCAGAAGCTCAAGGCGCAGGGCGTGCCGGCGAAGAAGCTGACCCTGGGCATCGGCTTCTACGGCCGCGGCTGGACCGGCGTCACCCAGTCGGCGCCCGGCGGCTCGGCCACCGGCCCGGCGCCCGGCACCTACGAGCAGGGCATCGAGGACTACAAGGTCCTCAAGCAGACCTGCCCCGCCACCGGCACCATCGCGGGCACCGCCTACGCCCACTGCGGCAACAACTGGTGGAGCTACGACACCCCGCAGACCGTCGCCGGGAAGATGAACTACGCCAAGCAGCAGGGACTGGGCGGCGCGATGTTCTGGGAGCTGAGCGGCGACACCTCCAACGGCGAGCTGATCACCGCCATCAGCAACGGGCTCCGCTGAGAGCTCCGGGCTGCCGGGTTCGGTCGACTCCGCCTGGCCCCGGCAGCCCGGTTCCACCCCGCCCCGGTCGGCGCGACCCGGGGCGGGGCCGGTTCCCCGGCCCGGTCCGTCGACCGGGGAGGGACACCCCGACCGCGGTCGGGGGACGGTCCGCCCGCCGTTCCCCGACCGCACCGGCCCCACGGGCCCCGGCGCCGGCCCCCTCGCTTCCCCGAGGGGGCCGGCGGCCTGTGAGTGCGGGCCCGGCGCAAGCCCGGGCCCCGGGCCGTGCGCCCGCTACGAGTACCGATCCACGGACACGTGCGGGGACAACGCCCGCAGGAAGTCGGGCGCGTCGAAGATCGCCCCGGCCGGTGCGACGCCGGTCGTCGCCACCCGTCCCGTGAGCACGCGCTCGACCGCCTCGACGACCAGCGGCGCGGTGACGGCGTAGATGTCCCGTCCCCTCGCCACGACGCGCCGCTCCTCGCCACCGAACCCCACGACGACGTCGACGAGGAACGTCTGCGCGGAACGCCCCTGCCCGTCGACCGCGGTCGGCGGCGGTGTGTCCGGATCCGCCACGTCACCGGCCGCCTCGGACGTCATCATCGTGCGCACCTCCGGAACGGCCAGGTGAGCCGGAACGGTCACCGCGTCGGTCGTGGTGAATTCCCCGACGACGGTCCGGCGGCCCACCGGGTCGGGGAAGAGCCACTCCCGGGTCGACGGCTCCTCGCGGTGATACTCCAGCCTCCCGTTCCTGAAGCGGACGCGCCGACCGTCCCGCCTCCGCCGGGAGACCGCCCCCGCGGCCCGCGTCCCCGGCGTGGGATGCCACTCGCTCAGCGCGTAGGAGATGGTCACCTCGTCGGCCGCCCTCCGATCACCCAGCGCGGCGGTGGTCAACAGGTCGCCCAGGCCTCCGTAGAAGGCCATGGCGGGAATGATCGTCGCCCCCACCGCGCGGGCACGCTCCGCGAAGCGCGCGAAGGTGTCGAGATTGGCCTCGATCTCGGCCGCCACGTCCACGTAGGGGATTCCGGCCCTCAGGGCCGCCTCGATCAGGGGGGCGGCCGTCAGCGCGAAGGGCCCGGCGCAGTTGACCACCGCCGCCGCGCCGGCCAGTGCGCGGTCGAGCGAGGCCGGGGCGTCGACCGACGCCGCACGCGCTTCGAGGCCGGGGAATGCCTCGGCCGCCGCCCTCAGCTTCTCCGCGTCACGTCCCGAGAGGACCGGGGCGAACCCCCGCCTGCGCAGCTCCGCCACGACGAACCGCCCCGTGTGACCGTACGCGCCGTAGACCACCACCCCGGTCATCGCTTCCATGGTTGCTCCCCCTCGTGTGACCCGTCGTGTTCCGTCGCCGCCATCCTGATCGGGATGCCTCCCCGGCACGAGTGTCCGGAACGACATGACCCGTACAGTTCCGGACATGGTCACTGTCGCGCTGGTCGTCACCGACGGCATGTTGCACTTCGAACTCTCCGTCGCCCACGAGGTGTTCGGCGCCGCCCCGGTCGGTGTCCCCGGTCCCTGGTACGACGTCGCCCTCTGCGGGCCGGCCGCCACGCGCTTCGGCCCGTTCCGACTCGAGCCGGAAGGCGGACTGGACCGCCTCCCGCACGCCGACACCGTGATCGTGCCGGGCTGGGCCGACGTCGACGAGGATCCCCCCGCGGACCTGGTCGCCGCGGTACGGGCGGCCCACGAGGCGGGCGCACGCGTGGCCTCCCTGTGCACGGGCGCGTTCGTCCTGGCGGCCGCGGGCCTGCTCGACGGGCGGCGGGCGACCACCCATTGGGCTCACGCCCGGACCCTGGCCACCCGCCATCCCCGGGTGAGGGTGGATCCCGATGTTCTGTACGTGGACGACGGCGGCGTGTTCACCTCCGCCGGCAAAGCCGCGGCCATGGACCTGTGCCTGCACCTCGTCCGCCTCGACCACGGCTCGTCGGTCGCCAACGCGGTGGCCCGCCGCCTGGTCGTACCCCCGCACCGCGAGGGCGGCCAGGCCCAGTTCGTCACCACCCCGGTGCCGGCGCCGGGCGACCCACCACTCGCCGACCTGTTCCCCTGGGTGATGGCGCGGCTGGACCAACCGCTGACCGTCGAGGACCTGGCCCGCCGGACGCGCATGAGCACGCGCCACCTGGGGCGCCTCTTCAGGTCGGCGACCGGAACCACCCCACTGCGATGGCTGCTCACCCAACGGGTCCACCGCGCCCGGGAGTTGTTGGAGACCACCAACGACAGCGTCGAAACCATCGCGGGGGCCACCGGCATGGGCACCGCCGCCACCCTGCGCCGGCACTTCACCCGCGCGGTCGGTGTGCCCCCGGACACCTATCGCCGCACCTTCCGCTCGCGGACCGACCCCGGCCCCGGCCGCACGGGAACGGACCCCTCCGCGCCCGCCGGCGGGTGACCACGGACCCGGGGTCGATCCTCCCCTGACGTCGTGATCACACCGGTCGACGCACGGCGCGTCCCACCCGCCGCCCACCGGGGCGCCCGGCTCCGGGTGGGCGGCCCTCCTTCCGGAACGCCCGAGCCCTCGTTCAGGGGGTGGTCGAGAACCGTCGGCAGACGTGCACCCGCCGGAACCCCCGCCGCAGCTCCGCCTCACGGTCGAGATCCGCGTGGGCGAACACCGCCACCGGCCGCAGCCCGGAGGCGGGGGTGCGCACGGCCCGGTCCGGCTCGCCGGGATCGGCGTACCCGTTCGCGTACACGTGCAGGTAGTGATCGCTCTCCACGAATCCCTGCGACCGGTACCAGGCCAGGGTCTCGGGGTCGTCGCGGGTCCAGGCGTCGAGCACGGGGACCCCGGCGGCTCGCAGCCGGGCCCGCGCCTCCGCGAGCAGTTGCCGACCGAGGCCGCGACGGCGATGGTCCGGGTGCACGGCCACGGTGTCGATGGTCGCCAGGTCATCGTCCACCGAGACATCGAGGATGCCGAGAACCTTCTCGCGTTCCTCGCCGGAGAGGTGCATGGCGGGGACCACGGCCACCAGTCCGAAACCGGGCGGGGGCGTCGCGGGCCGTGCCCGGAGCACGTCGTCGTGGTAGGCGGTGGTCAGGAAGGCGAGTACCCGGCAGCGCAGCCAGGACGGCTCATCCGCCGGCTCGTACCCGCGCAGCACGGGCTCCGGCCGACCGGCGCGGCTGTGGTGGTCGTGATCGAGGTGCGGACTCACGGAGTGAACTCCCCTGAATCGGAACGTGCTTCGGGATCGAGGTCGCGTACGCGTGAGTCGTCACACCTCGGATCCTCCACCGCCGGCCGCTTCTCCCGCACCGGATTTTCCGGCGCTCGACAGCGGTGTTGACCCTCCCCTCGGGGGAGACCCCAGCATCGGTGGGGCCGGGCGAGGGACCCGGTACGAGGAGGCGGTGCCGGGTGTCCGGGACGGGTTGGCTGACCATCGGGGCGTTCGCCCGGCTCACGCGCCTCTCCCCCAAGGCCCTTCGCCTGTACGACGGGCTCGGCCTGCTGCCGCCCGCCCGGGTCGACCCGACGAACGGCTACCGGTACTACTCCCCCGATCAGGTGGAGCGGGCCCGCCTGGTGGCCTGGCTCCGCCGGCTGGGGATGCCGCTCGCCCTCATCCGGCGCGTGTGCGCGCTGGACGGGCCGGCGGCGGCCGGGGAGGTCCGGGCCTTCATGGCCCGGGTCGAGGCCGACCTCGTCGCCCGCCGGGACCTGGCCGGTTTCCTCGTCGATCACCTGTCCAGAAGGGAACCCACCGTGACCTCCACCC
>NZ_VKHT01001320.1 GCF_014141535.1 Streptomyces alkaliphilus
GTCGGGCAGCGGGCGGGGGACGCCGTCCACGGAGACCTGCCGCTCCTCCATGGCCTCCAGCAGGGAGGCCTGGGTCTTGGGCGGGGTTCGGTTGATCTCGTCGGCGAGCAGCAGGTTGGTGAAGACCGGGCCCTCCTGGAAGGAGAACTCGGCGGTGCGCGCGTCGTAGACGAGGGAGCCGGTGACGTCGCCGGGCATCAGATCGGGGGTGAACTGCACCCGCTTGGTGTCCAGTTCCAGGGAGCTCGCCAGAGCGCGGACCAACAGGGTCTTGGCGACGCCGGGGACTCCCTCGAGCAGGACGTGGCCCCGGCACAGCAGGGCCACCACGAGGCCGGTGACGGCTGCGTCCTGGCCGACGACGGCCTTGCCGATCTCGCCGCGCAGGGCCTCCAGGGAGGCGAGGGGGCTGGACGTGGTCGGGTCGCTCACGGGGTCTCGTCCTTCGTGTTCGGCGGCGGGTCGGTTCGAGGGGCGGTCGCCGTGTCGCTCCGGTCGGGAGCGCCGGCGCGGGGGTCGCCGACCGGATCGGCCACGCGGCGTTCCAGGGCGTCCAACTCGTCGGCGAGGCGCACCAGTTCCCGGTCGTCGGCGGGGGTGCCCGGGCCGTTCAACAGGGTGTGCAGGGCGGCGGCCGGTTCGCCGGTGCGGGCGGCGATCGCCGAGGTCAGGGCGGTGGGCTCCCGCGCGTCGGTCCGGGTGAGGCCGACACGGGGTGCCAGCCGACGGCGGGCGGCGCCCCGCAGGGCGTCGGCGGCGCGGTCGCGGGCCCCGGCGCGGTGGTAGAGACGGGCGCGGCCCTCGGTGGTCTCGGCGGCCCGCACCACGGCGGGGAGCCGTTCGGTGACGACGGGCCCCAGCCGTCGGCCCCGCCACAGGGCGGCCAGCAGGACCGCGATGCCCAGCTGGAGGGCGGCCCAGCGCCAGGCCGGGTCCAGGAGGGCGAAGAAGGACTGGTCCCCTCCCTCGGGGAGGTCGTCGGGGCCGGGCAGGTACCAGACCAGTTCGGGATGGGCGCCCAACAGGTTCAGGGCGAGGGCGGCGTTGCCCTCCTCGGCGAGGTTCTCGTTCAGCAGGGGGTGGGGGGTGCCGAGGAGGACGGTGTCGGTG
>NZ_VKHT01001321.1 GCF_014141535.1 Streptomyces alkaliphilus
GCCGCCCCGCCGGGTCCCGTTTCGCCGGGGTCGAGGAAAGCGCCGCGCCGCGACCGCCCCGAACCGTCTTCACCGAGGAGGACCGGCGTGCCGCCGGGGAGATCGCGGGCCGGTTGGCCCACCTGCGCGCCCGGGGATTGGGCGCGGACCTCTACATGACGCTGTGCGGCGCGGTGTCCGGCCCCCCACAGCGCATCCCGCTGCTGGTGGAGAGCATGGAGCGGGAGGGCCTGGAGCCCGAGGTCGCCACCCTGCTGTGGGAGGCGGCCACCCTCCCGCCCCGGCCGGTGGTCGCGGTCGCCGAGGCACTCGCCGACCGGGGGCTGGAAAAGGAGTGCCGACAACTGCTGCGCCAGGCCGCCGCCCGCCCGGCCGTCGACACCGGCACCATCGCCGCCGAACTGGTGGCCCTCGGCCGGGAGGAGGAGGCGGTCACCCTCCTCGCCTCCCTGGTGCGGGCCCGGCGGGCCGAGGACGCGGTGGGCGCCGCGCTGGACAACCCCGAGGTCCTGGCACCGGTGCTGCTGGACGCCGCGCGCGCCGTCTCCCCCCGCCACCACAGCGCCGTGGCGGGGGAGTTGCGCCGCGCCGGCGCCGCCTGAGCCGGCGCCGCCCGATCCCGGCCTTCCGGGGGCGGGCCGGGCGGACGAGTACGAGACGCCCGAAGGGGAACACGTCCCCACGGGAGGGACCGAACCGCCCGACCCGTGGCGTGCCGATGCCCCGGGGCGTGTTTCGATGGAGGGATGATCGACGCACAGGTGGGAGCCGCCGTCCCGGAGGTGATCCGGCGGATCGTGGCCGAGGAGGTCGTGCCGCGCCGGCGGCGGTTGGCCGAACACGACATCCTGCTCAAGACGGGGCCGAACGACCTGGTCACCGTCGCCGACCGCGAGGTCGAGCGCCGGCTGACCGAGGAACTGACCGCCCTGCTGCCGGGCTCGCTGGTCGTCGGTGAGGAGGGGGTCCACGAGGATCCCGGCCGGTACGCGGCCCTGGAGAGCGAGGACCCGGTGTGGATCGTGGACCCCGTGGACGGCACCCGCCAGTTCGTGCGCGGCGAACCCGGTTTCTGCACCATGGTCGCCCTGGCCCGGGCGGGGCGGGTG
>NZ_VKHT01001322.1 GCF_014141535.1 Streptomyces alkaliphilus
CCGCCTCCTCCGCCGGTTCCGACACCGCGACGCCCCGGACCTCTCCCGACGCCTCTCCCGACACCCCCACCGCCCCCGGCTTCGCCGAGTTGGCGGAGCGGCTGCGCGCCCTGATGCCGCAGGACGAGCGCCGGCTGGGCCGCCGCCTGGAGGGCGCGCGCCGGGTGCGCAAGCCCGCCGCCCGGGCGGCCGTACTGGCGGAGATCGCCGCCGCCGTGGAGGAGGCGGAGCTGCGCCTGGAGCTGCGGCGCGCCTCGATGCCGGAGATCCGCTACCCGGAGGAGCTGCCGGTCAGCCGGCGCCGGGAGGTGATCCTGGAGGCGATCCGGGACCACCAGGTGGTGATCGTCGCCGGTGAGACGGGCTCGGGCAAGACCACGCAGCTGCCCAAGATCTGCATGGAGCTGGGCCGGGGCGTGCGGGGGCTGATCGGTCACACCCAGCCGCGTCGGATCGCCGCCCGCACGGTGGCGCAGCGGGTGGCCGACGAGCTGAACACCCCGCTGGGCGAGACGGTCGGCTGGAAGGTTCGCTTCACCGATCAGGTCGGCCCGAACACCATGGTCAAGCTGATGACGGACGGCATCCTGCTGGCCGAGATCCAGCACGATCGGGAGTTGCGCCAATACGACACGATCATCATCGACGAGGCGCACGAGCGGTCCCTGAACATCGACTTCCTGCTCGGATACCTCGCGCAGCTCCTGCCGCGCCGCCCCGACCTGAAGGTGATCATCACCTCGGCGACGATCGACCCGGAGCGGTTCGCCCGGCACTTCCGCGCCCCGGACGGGGAGGAGGCGCCGATCGTGGAGGTCTCGGGGCGCACGTACCCGGTGGAGGTGCGGTACCGACCGCTGCTGGAGGAGCGCCCGGGGGCCGCTTCCGACACCGACGACGACGATGACGACGACGACGGCCCGGCCGGCAGAGCGGAGGAGCGGGATCAGATCACCGCCATCCGGGACGCCGTGGACGAGCTGTGCGCGGAGGGTGCGGGCGACATCCTGGTCTTCCTCTCCGGGGAGCGGGAGATCCGGGACACCGCCGACGCGCTGACCAAGCACCTGGCCCCCGGCGGGCGGGGCGGCCGTCCGGCGGGGGCC
>NZ_VKHT01001323.1 GCF_014141535.1 Streptomyces alkaliphilus
GGAACGCCCCCGCGCGCCCGCGGGCGGGGGCGTTCCCGTCTTCGCGGCCGGGAACATTCCCGATGGACGCGCGAACGCGAACGCCCCGGGTCCCGGCCGATGGCGTACGGCCGGGACCCGGGGCGTTCGCGCGTCGACGCGCCCCCGTCCCACCGCGCCGGTGGTCGTGTCGACCCCGGCGGGGCCCGGCCCGGCCGGGGGAGCGGGACCGGGAGAGAACCCGGGAGCGGGGGGAAACAGGGTCAGCGACCCCGCGGCATCTGGCCCTTCGGCAGCTTCAACCCCTTGGGCATCGGCCCCTTCGGCACCGGCATGTTGCTGAGCAGGTCACCCATCGCGCGCAGACGGTCGTTGACCTCGGTGACCCGTCCGCCCGCCAGGACACGCGGGAACTTCAGAATGGTGGAGCGCAGCTTGCGCAGCGGCACCTGTCCCTCGGCGTCCCCGACGATCACGTCGTGCACCGGTACGTCCGAGACCACCCGGGCCATCTTGCGCTTCTCGGCGGCCAACAGGGTCCGCAGCCGATTCGGGTTGCCCTCGGCGACCAGGACGATGCCGCACTTGCCGACCGCGCGGTGCACGATGTCCTGTTGCCGGTTCATCGCCACCGCGGGAGTGAAGGAGACACCGCGCTTCATGTTCTCCAGCACGGCCGCGGCGGCCCCGGGACGCCCCTCCATCTGCGAGAAGGCCGCCCGTTCGGCGCGACGACCGAAGACGATCGCGGTGGCCAGCAGCGCGATGAGGACACCGAACAGACCCAGGTAGATCGGGCGGCCGATCAGGAGACCGATGGCGAGCAGGACGCCGAACGTTCCGAGGCCGACCGCGGACAGGATCCACCCGATCCTGCGGTCGACCCGCTTGGCCATCTTGTAGGTCAGGCCGATCTGCTTCAGCCGTCCCGGGTTCTCCGTGTTCTCCGTGGTCCCGGGGGTCGCGGAGTCCGCCTTCTTCTTCCTCGCCATGTCGGCAAGTCTACGGGCAGGGGAACGGGGGCGGACCCCGGGGAGCCATCGGTTCGGCCCACTCGTCCGGGGCCCGCGACGCACCGACCCCGCGCCGGATCCCGGCGTACGGGGATCCGGCACGGGGCGGGCG
>NZ_VKHT01001324.1 GCF_014141535.1 Streptomyces alkaliphilus
GACTCGGGGGTGCGAGGGGTCCTCGTGCGGGGCGACGGGATCGGTGGTGGGGAACCCCGCCGGGCGGCACCGGCGGGCGGGTGACCGCCGGTGCCGGCGCCCGCGCACGCCACCGGCGCGCCTTCCCGCCTTCCGATCTCGTTCACACGCCCTTCCTCAATTCTCCCTCAGATCTGGTGACGGCACTCCGAGCCCCGCCCTAGGGTCCCTGCAATCGACGAGGACGGAGCGAAGGAATCGATGAGCGACGTTTCGATGGCCAAGGGGCCGAAGGGTGCCGGGCCCGTGGCGCATGACCTGGTCGTCCTGACGGATGTCAACAAGCACTTCGGCGCGCTGCACGTGCTCCAGGACATCAACCTCTCCATCCGCCCCGGCGAGGTGGTCGTGGTGATCGGCCCCTCCGGCTCCGGCAAGTCGACCCTGTGCCGGTCCATCAACCGGCTGGAGACCATCGACTCGGGCACCATCACCATCGACGGCAAGCCACTGCCCGCCGAGGGCCGTGAGCTGGCCCGTCTGCGCGCGGACGTGGGCATGGTCTTCCAGTCCTTCAACCTCTTCGCCCACAAGACGGTGCTGGAGAACGTCATGCTGGGCCAGGTGAAGGTCCGGCGCCGCAAGCGGGAGGAGGCCGAGCGCAAGGCCCGCGCCCTGCTCGACCGGGTCGGTGTGGGCAACCAGGCCGACAAGTACCCCGCCCAGCTCTCCGGCGGGCAGCAGCAGCGCGTGGCCATCGCCCGCGCGCTGGCCATGGACCCCAAGGTGATGCTCTTCGACGAGCCCACCTCCGCCCTGGACCCCGAGATGATCAACGAGGTCCTGGAGGTCATGCAGCAGCTCGCCCGGGAGGGCATGACCATGGTCGTCGTCACCCACGAGATGGGCTTCGCCCGCTCGGCCGCCAACCGCGTGGTGTTCATGGCCGACGGGCGGATCGTCGAGGAGGCCGAGCCCCACCAGTTCTTCGACAACCCGCGCAGCGACCGCGCCAAGGACTTCCTGTCGAAGATCCTCCACCACTGAGCGCGGCCCACCCGCCCCCCTTCGTTCGCCTCTTGGTGCCGCACCGCTCACCGGCACCGCGTACCGCCCCGGACC
>NZ_VKHT01001325.1 GCF_014141535.1 Streptomyces alkaliphilus
TCCCCGACGAGATCATCCCCGTCCCGGGGCTCCCCCACACCCTCACCGGCAAGCGGCTGGAGGTACCGATCAAGCGGCTGTTGTCCGGTACGCCGGTGGAGCGCGCGGTGAACCCGGGATCGGTCGACCGGCCGGAACTGTTGGAGTTCTTCGTCGGGCTGGCAGCCGACCGTCGGTCCGCCGCGGCCTGATCCCGGTCCCGGGCACCGGTCCCGCGTTCCGCACCGGCGGGAACGCGGGACCGGTGCCCGGCGCGGATCATCCGCCGGAGAGCACCGCCGTGGCCGCCCGCCGGGCCCCCTCCGCGTCATCCGCCGCCCGGGCCGCGGCCGCGGCCCGTTCGCACTGGGCCAGCGTGTGCCGGGCCAGCTCGGCCCGCACCATGGCCAGGGCACCGGAGCCCATCGACAGGCTGGAGACGCCCAGGCCGACGAGCACGCAGGCCAGCAGCGGATCCGCGGCCGCCTCGCCGCACACCCCGCACCCCTTGCCCTCGGCGCCGGCCGCCTCGGCGGCGATGGCCACCAGATCCAGCAGGGCGGGCTGCCAGGGGTCCTGCAACCGGGCCACCGCCCCCACCTGGCGGTCGGCGGCGAAGGTGTACTGGGACAGGTCGTTGGTGCCCAGCGACAGGAACTCGACCTCCTGCAACACCGAGCGGGCCCGCAGCGCGGCGGAGGGGATCTCCACCATCGCCCCCACCCGCGCCCGCAACCCGGCGGTGCGGCAGGTCTCGGCGAACGCCCGCGCATCCGCCCGATCGGCGACCATCGGGGCCATCACCTCCGGCTGGACCGGCAGACCCTCGGCGGCCCGGGCCAGCGCCCGCAGCTGCCCGGTCAGTACCTCCGGGTGCTCCAGCAGCGCCCGCAGGCCGCGCACGCCCAGGGCGGGGTTCGGTTCCCGTGCCGAGGAGTCCGAGGAGAGGAAGGGCAGCGGTTTGTCCGCTCCGGCGTCCAGCACCCGGATCACCACCCGCCCCTCCGGGAAGGCTTCCAGGACCTCCCG
The DNA here is from genome assembly GCF_014141535.1 of Streptomyces alkaliphilus. Taxonomy (GTDB): domain Bacteria; phylum Actinomycetota; class Actinomycetes; order Streptomycetales; family Streptomycetaceae; genus Streptomyces; species Streptomyces alkaliphilus. The sequence goes on from NZ_VKHT01001325.1 coordinate 1,009, forward strand.
GTAGGCGGCGGCCTGCGCCTCCTCGGATGGGGCCCGGTCACCGGCGTCCAGGAAGAGGAACTCGGTGCGGAACAGCCCGACGCCCTCCGCC
>NZ_VKHT01001326.1 GCF_014141535.1 Streptomyces alkaliphilus
GGGGAGGGGCGGTCGTTCGGCGGAGAGGCGGCGCAGTTCGTCGGCCGGGTAGGGGGTGCCTGCGGGGTCGTCGAGCATGCGGAGGACGAAGTCGGTCATCACGAGGGTGACCGGTGCGTGGCGGGTGACGATTCCGGCGACCGCGTCGGACAGTCCCTCCGGGCGGGCGCCCCCGGCGCACGCGCGCACCACCTCGGCGGCGTCCCTCACGCCGAGCCCGGAGAACATCCACAGCAGCCGGTTCACCAGGTACGACATCGCGTAGCAGGGGTCGTGGTCACGGTGCAGGTCGAGGAAGCGGGCGTGTTCGGGGGAGAGCCGGAAGCGTGAGGAGAGGGACAGCCCGTGGTCGGTGAAGTGAAGCCGCCGGCCGTCGGTGAGCACGTTGCCGAAGTGGGTGTCGAAGTGGAGGAGCCCCCGGGCGTTCATGGCCAGGGTTCCCGTGAGGAGTTCCCGTTCCACCATCAGACAGGCCTCGTCGGCGATGTCGCCGCCCTCGCGGACACGGTCGCCGAGCCACCGGTGGAGGTCCTGCGGGACGTACTCCGGGAAGAGGGCCAGGCTCGCCCCGGCGGTGGCCATCTCCTCCAGTCGGCGGCGGACCCCGGGCGCGCCACCCCACCGGGCGACGGTCCGGTCGATGTCGGCCAACTCCTCGGGCAGGGGCGGGGCCGGTTCGGGCAGCACGCGCCAGTGGTGCAGCAGGGGGAACCGGGGATCGTCGCCCCTGAGCACCCACCGGTGGGTCATGACGTGGGCGGCCAGTTCCCGCCAGGCGCCGAAGCCCGGTCCGCCCGCGCCGTAGTGGCAGAAGGCGGGCAGGTCGAAGAGGTCGGCGGTGGACCGCAGGTTCTCCGGTCGCAGTTCGGTGTCGGTGAGGGGGATCCGTTTGACGAAGACGGGGACGCCGTCGATCCCAAGGAGTGCCGATCGTCCGCCGATGCCGGTGCCCAGGGGTTTCGCCGCCGCCACCAGCGCGGCCAACTCCGCGTCGCCGCAGGAGGTCAGGGCGGTGGAGGCGGTGCGGTGCGCGACCAGGCGTTCCCGGTGCCCCGCGCGGGGGTCCGCCGGGTGCGCCGGGCCCACTGTGGTTTCCC
>NZ_VKHT01001327.1 GCF_014141535.1 Streptomyces alkaliphilus
CGGCCCCGTGGTCGAGGGGCGCCCCGCCCCGGGGGCTCCTCTCCGGACCGCGCCGGAAACGCGGCCGGAGAGCGGCACGCCCCCGACGGAGGAGTACGCGGAGAGGACACCGGTGAAACCCGTCGCCGCGGAGGACACCCCCGCCCCGGCCTCCGCGCCCGAGGACGACCGACCCCGACCCGGGGCGAACACCGGTTCCCCGGGTGGGGCGCCCCCGTCGGCCGAGCCCACCGACACGGCCGTGGAGGAGGGACGGACCGCGGACCCCGAGGGCCGCTTCACCGTCGTCCTGGACAACTTCGAGGGCCCCTTCGACCTCCTCCTGCAACTGATCTCCGCCCACAAACTGGACGTCACCGAGGTCGCCCTCTCCCGGGTCACCGACGACTTCATCGCCCATCTGCGGTCCCGGGGCCCGGAGTGGGACCTCGACCACGCCACCGAGTTCCTGGTGGTCGCCGCGACCCTGCTCGACCTCAAGGCCGCCCGGCTGCTGCCCGCCGCCGAGGTCGAGGACGAGGCCGACCTGGCCCTTCTCGAAGCCCGCGACCTGCTCTTCGCCCGGTTGTTGCAGTACCGCGCCTACAAGCGGGTCGCCGAGTTCATGCGACAGCGGATGGAGGCCGAGGAGCGCCGCCATCCCCGGACCGTCTCCCTGGAGCCCGCCCACGCCGCCCTCCTGCCGGAGGTCGTGCTGCGGGTCGGCCCGGAAGGGCTGGCCCGCCTCGCGGCCCTGGCCATGCGTCCCCGCCCGCGCCCGCAGGTGTACGTCGAACACATCCACGCCCCACTGGTCGGGGTCCGGGAGCAGGCGGCGATCCTCGTCGCCCGCCTCCGGGAGATCGGCACCGCGGATTTCGACGAACTCGTCGGGGACGCCCCCGACACCCTCACCGTGGTCGCCCGCTTCCTCGCCCTCCTGGAGTTGTACCGCGATCGCATGGTCGCCCTCGAGCAGGACGAGGCACTGGGCCCGCTCACCGTGCGGTGGACCGGTCGGGAACGCGAGCCGACGGTGAGCGACGAGTTCGATCGTCCGGCCGTGCCGCCCACCTCCGGGACGGCCGATACGGGCTGACCGTATGTGTTTCTCCCGG
>NZ_VKHT01001328.1 GCF_014141535.1 Streptomyces alkaliphilus
GCGGGAGCGGGCGCGGGGCCCGCCGGAAAAGCCCGAATCCCGAAACCCCGCGAACAGATGCCGCTTTCGTCGGCGCCCCCGCCCGGAAGAGGAAGATCATCCCGATCACCCGACATCGCGACGACACAATGCCAAATCGACAAATCAATGGAACGATGCGGTGGTTCGGAAAAGGGCGGCCCGTTCCGGGAAAAAATTTCCCGACCTTCCGGCTTCGCCGACCCCGGGAACACCGGGAACACCGGGGACACCGTCGCGGTGGTCGCCTCCCCGGCGGCGGACCGGCTGGTGGCCGCTACGGAGGCCGCGGCGGCGCGGGCCGGCGAGGCGGTGCTGAGCGCGGTCGGGGAGGAGGGGACCCTCCTGCTGTGCGCGGACGACGGCGCCGTGCTCGCCGTGTGCCGGGCCGCGGCGCGTGCCCCGGACGATCCGGCCGGCCCGCTGACCGTGGGGCTCTCCGGTCCGGTGACCGCACGGGAGATCCCCGCCGCCCGCCGTCGGGCCCTTCGTGCCCTGCTGGTGGCCAGGCGGAGGGGTCGGGCCTGCGCGGAACACGACGAGGTGGTCGACGGCTCCCTGCCGGAGCTGCTCTCCGACGAGGCGGCCCGCGGTTTCGCGGAATCCCGCCTGCGGCCGCTGCGGGAGCACGACGCCCGGGGACGCGGTGATCTGGTCGCCTCGCTGCGCGCCTGGCTCGCCCGACACGGCCAGTGGGACGCGGCCGCCTCCGACCTCGGTGTGCACCGCCACACCCTGCGTTACCGGATGCGGCGGGTGGAGGAGATCCTGGGGCGCGGACTGGACGACCCGGACGTGCGGATGGAGCTGTGGCTCGCGCTCAAGGTCGCCGAGGCGGAGGGCGATCCGGCGGACGATCCCGCCGGCGGTCGAACCGACACGCCGTCCGCGCGGCCCGCTGAACACCTCGCCCGCGACCGGTGAGCCCCGGGCGGGGCGGCCGTCCCGTGTTCCGCGCCCCGGGAAGCGCCCCCGAGGTGTTCCCGCGCCCGCTCGCCCTGCCGAATCGGCGTGCCCGTCGTGCGGAGTGCGCCGTGCCGGACAAGGATGGGGCGGGGGCGGCACCCCTACCG
>NZ_VKHT01001329.1 GCF_014141535.1 Streptomyces alkaliphilus
GGGATGGCTGCCCGGGGGTCACAGGACCTCCCGGGCCACCTCCAGGAGCCCGGGGTCGCGGTCCAGGAGGATGAGGGTGTCCACCCGCGATTCCCGCCAGGCCGCCAGGCGGTCCCGCATGGCGGGGATCGGGCCGAGCAGGGCCACCTCCTCGAGGAAGCGGTCGGGCACCGCCGCCACCGCGCCCGGCTTGTCGCCGTCGGCCATCCGGTCGCGGATGTCGCGGGCGGCGCCCTCGTATCCCATGGAGAGGGCGACGTCGAAGTAGGTGTTGCGTCCGCCGGGGCCGACGGCGCCCAGGAGGTGCGCGAACAGCGGCCGGAGCGCCTCGCGCCCCTCCTCGACGGTGTCGGCGTGCGCCACGTACGGGATGGGGCAGATCGCCACGTCCTCCGGGGAGCGGCCCGCCCGGGCGATGCCCTCGTCCAGCGGGGCGGTGAGGGCCTTCTCGTGCTCGGGCGCGTACAGGCCGCAGAGCCAACCGTCGGCGATCTCCCCGGTGAGGGCGAGGTTGCGCGGGCCGATGGCCCCCAGGTACAGCGGGATGCGCGGGCGCAGCGGCGTCATCTCGGACCGGACGGGCCGTGCCCGACCGCTGGACCCCGGTCCCCGGTAGGGGAGTTGGTGGATCTCGCCGTCGTAGCGGACGCGCTCCTCGCGGGCGACGGCGGCCCGGACGATGTCCACGTATTCGCGGGTGCGGCGCAGGGGGCGGTCGTAGGGTTGGCCGTGCCAGCCCTCGACGATCCACGGCACCGAAAGGCCCAGGCCGAGGTGGAAGCGCCCCTCGGACAGCACGTCCAGGGTCATGGCGGTCATGGCGGTGGCCGCGGGGGTGCGGGCCGGGATCTGCATGACGGCGGTGCCCAGGCCGATCCGTTCGGTGCGGGCGGCGAGGTAGCCGAGCACGCTCACCGCGTCGGGGCCGTACTCCTCCACGCTCCACACCGAGTCGACGCCGATCCGCTCGGCGTGCTCGACGATCGGCAGGACCTGCTCGATGGGCTCTCCGCCGTAGCCCAGGGCGAGTCCGAGACGCATGGCGCGCTTCCTTTCCGGTGCGGGGGGTGCGGGGGTGCGGTGCGGGTG
>NZ_VKHT01000133.1 GCF_014141535.1 Streptomyces alkaliphilus
GTTCAGGGGTGTGGTCTGGCCTGTGTCGGGGTCGGTGATGTGGGTGGGGGTGCCGACCAGATCGGTGACGATGGCGGCGAAGCGGCGGTCGATCTCGGCCTGATCCGCGTCGCCGGCGGTGGTGGTGCGGGTGGTTTGGGTGAGGGGGTGCAGGCCGGTGTGGTCCCAGGTGGTGACGGTATCGGTTCCGGCGCCGTCACCGGGGGTGTGGTGTTCCTCGATGAGGGTGGTGTCGTGCCAGGTGAACCGCACCGTCTCCGCGATGGTGCCGTCGGGGTGGTGGCGGTGTTTGGCGACGCGGCGCCCGAAGGGGTCGTAGGTATACGTCCACACCGTGCCGTCGGCGGTGACCGTGCGGGTGAGGCGGTCGTGGGCGTCCCAGGTGTAATGCCAGGTGTCGGGGGTCCGGGAGATGCGGGTGACGCTGCGGCGGATCACCCGCCCCGCCGCGTCATACGCGTAGCGGGTGCGTCCGGCTCGGGCCAGGAGGGTGCCGGTGTAGGCGCGGTCCCCGGCCGCATCCTGCGGGAGCCCCGGCGCCTCGGCACGGGTTTGGTCGCCGGTGGGGTTGTAGGCGTAGGACTCGGTGCCGGCCGGGCCGCTCACAGCGGTGGGCCGGCCGATTGGGTCCAGGGCGAGGGTGGTGGTGCCGGCCGGTTCGGTGACGGCGGTGGGGTAGCCGTCCGCGCGGTGGGTCCAGCGCTTGTGGTGCAGGCGCCGGCCCCCGGCACCGGTGAGAGCCTGCTCGACCAGTCGTCCGGCCGCATCATGGCCGGTGGTGAGGGTCAGGGCACCGGCGATTCGGCGTTCGATCTCCTGCCCGGCGGCGTCCCGGGCGAAGTCCAGGTGTCGGCCGGCGGAGTCCAGGCCGATGGGGCGGCCGGCGGCGTCATAAGTCCATCGGCTGGTGTGGCCGGTGGGGGTGGTGCGGGAGAGCAGGTTGCCCACCGGATCGAGGGTGAGGGACAGGGTGTGGCCGTTGACCGTCTCGCGCAGCAGACGCCCTACCGGATCGTGGGTGCGGGCCAGTTCCACGCCCGCTGAGGTCGCCGAGATCAATTGGCCGGCCGCGTCGTGGGACCAAGTGGTGGTCCCGCCGGTGTCGGTGACCGTGGAGGTCAACCGGCCGAGGGCATCGTAGGTGTGGGTGAGGGACTGGCCGGCCGGGTTGATCTGGCGAACCGGACAACCGGCGGGGTCGTATTCGCGGGTGGTGGTGCGGCCGTCGTAGTCGGTCTCGGCCACCACACGTCCGGCCGCATCGAGGGTGTGGGTCCAGGAACGGCCGTCGGGGGCGGTGACGGCGGTGATGTTCAACTCGGTGTCACGGGTGAAGACATACCGCGCACCATCCGGACCGGTTTGCGAGACCGGTAGGTCGAAGGGGCCGTAGGCCCAGGCCGTCACCCCGCCGTTCTGGTCGGTGTGGGTCAGGCAGTTGCCCTCCGCATCCCACTCCCACCTTTCGGTGTGTCCGAGGGGGTCGGTGAGGCGCACCGGCTTGCCCTCCGGTGACCACTCCATCCGGGTGGTCGCACCGAGCGGGTCGGTGAGGGAGGTGGGGCGGCCGAAGGCATCCCGCTCCAGGACGGTGGTCGCGCCGAGCGGGTCGGTGACCACGAGCGGCAGTCCGGCGGCGTCGGTGTCGATGCGGGTGACGGAACCCAGGGGGTCGGTGACGGTGGCGGGGGCGCCGGTGGACCGGTGGGTGTACCGCACCGTGTGTCCGGCGGGGTCGGTGACGGCGGTGCGGTTGCCGTGTGCGTCGAACTCCTGCCGCCATACCGTGCCGTCGGCCTCGGTGATCGCCGTCGCAAGGCCCAGGGCGTTGTACTCGGCACGGATCTCGTGGCCGTCGGGACGAACGACGGTGGTCAGGTCACCGTGCTTGTTGTGGGTGTAGCGAGTGGTGTGGCCCAGCGGGTCGGTGATCGAGAGCAGGTTGTCGTAGCGATCCCGGGCGCGGCGGGTGGTGTGGCCCAGGGGATCGATTTCGGCGACGAGTTGGAAGCTGTCGTTGAACTGGAAGACGGTGGGGTAGCCGCGTGCCGCGTGGGCGGTGGTGCGGTGGTTCGCGGTGTCGTACTCGTAGCGGTACTCGAAGACCCGACCGGAGCCGGTACCGAAGACGCAGCGACCCGCTTCGTCGTATTCGTAGCGGTACCAGGTGTTGTTGCGGTCCTCCCAGCGGATCAACCGATCGTGCCCGTCGTACCACAGCCGCAGGGGCAGGCCGGAGGAGTTGAACACCTTCGCGAGGTTGCCGGCGTCGTCGTAGTCGAAGGCCAGCAGCACCGGCTCATCGGGTGCGGAGAGCAGGCGGTAGGAGGTGATGCGCCGGTCCACCACCGCCACGCCGATGCGGTAGCCGCCGGTGTGGCTGACCTCGACCGGCTCACCGGCCTCGTTGTGCCGGACCTCGATGCGGTTGTCGTTGCGGTCGCTGATCGCGACCAGCGGCAGTTCGTTGCCCGGCGCGCCGGGCACGGGGGCGAAGTGCAGCGTGCGGCCGGTCTCCCGCTGGTGGATGGTCAGCGGCGTACCGGGCCGGCCGTCCCACCTCAGGCCCCAGCGGGGGCCTTCCACCGGCATCACCGGATCATCCGGGTCGGTGGTGGGGATGGGGTAGAGGAGCTTGGCGCAGTCGGCGGCGTGGAAGGTGACCGAATCGGCCTCCAGCACCAGGCGTTGATCCAGCGTGGAGGACCACGAGCGGCCGAACCACCGGCCCTCCCGGTAGCTGGAGAGGTGGTGGCGCTCCAGCAGCAGCGGCAGGACGCCGGGGAGGTCCACATCGGTGGCCGGGAGCAGGACCTCGCCGGTGGCGAAGTCCACCGGGTCATCGGAGGTGTTTTTCCCCGCCGCCGGACGCCCCTCCCGGCGGACCTGCCGTCCCTGCCCCCGCGCGCCGCGCGCCATGCCCAACGTGGCGGTCTTCGCCCCGGCGGAAGCGATGCGCCCGCCGGGTACGCAATCCAATAGCGCGAATCCGACATCCCACAAACTCGCGTCGCCGTTGGCGTAGTCGATCAACGTGTCCGCGAGGATGATCAGCGAGGCGGCCAGGATCAGCCCCCACACCAACGGCCCGCCCAACACCAACGCCACGATGCTGAGCACGGTGACGACGACCTGGGCGACGGCGACGATGGTGTCCCAGTTGTCCACCACCCAGTCGGCGGCCTTCTGCCACCACTTGCGGTTCGGGATCCCGGCCTCGGAGGCTTCCTCCAGATCCTGCTTGCACTTGGTGGCGGCCTCCTCGCGCAACTCCTTCGCCTGACCGGCCAGCGCTATCGCGAGGTCCAGCTTCTCGCGGGCGTCGGTGACGGCGGTCTCGGCGTCGCCCTTGTCGGTCTCGGCGTCGGTCAGGGCCCGGCGAACCTCGGCGGCGACCTCGCCCTCATCCGGCGGTTCGGCAGCCTCCTCGGCGTTCTCCAGCGCGGAGGTGGCCCGCTCCAACCACGACTGGGCGGTGGACAGCTCCTCCCGGGCCTCGATCGCCCGGTTCAACGCCCGATCAGCGTCGGTCTGGGCCTCGCGCAGCTTCGGCGCATACGTCAGCAGGGCCTGCGCCGCCAGGTCGTAGGAGGTATGCAACTTGTCCAGGTCGGGTGGCAGCTTCTCGAACCGATCCCGATACGCCTCCGCGCTCTCCCCCACGAAGGAGGCGAGCGCGCCCTCCTCGCCCATCGAGCGGACCTTGCCCAACGCGGTGAAGACGTCCTCCGCGAACTCATCGAGTTCATTGCCCAGCCGCTCGATGCGATCCGGATCCCCCGGCGTCGGATCCGAACCCATCTCCACCGGCGACCAATCCGACGCCCGCGCCACGGAACCCCCCGTTTTCCGAACTCCCCCATCACCGGTGGCCGGTGATGCCTTCGGCCATCCACTATGTCGTGCCCCCGAGAAGCTCGGAACAACGGGTGGAACGTGAGTACGAGTTGACGCGAGGCCGACCGTGAACCGTTCCGGAGTCGGTTTCCCGGGGCGCTGTGAGTGCTGCCGGAAGCCCTGCGGTCGGTGCCGAGTCCTCCCGTTCACCGGCTGCCGGTGGACCGGCGGCCGGTGGGTCGGCGGGCATGGGAAGGACTGGAACAGCGAGGACCTTCCCACCCACCCACCGGAAACCCGGTGTCACTCGTGCGGGTGAGTTCGCCGGCTTCGCGGCCCGATGGGGGGTTATGGTCGCTTTCGACAACCCCACAACGTATTCGGCCCCCGTCCGGGATTCGCACTCCCGGCCGAGGGCCTGACCAATCAGGAACGAGACCTTCCCGATGGCTGACATCCAGCGTAGCCCGATCATGTCCGGGCTCATGCACCTCCGGGCCAAATTCACCCGGAACTTCACGATTCTTCCCAACTTCCTGTTGCGCAGGCGCGGCAGTGCCGTCGTCCTCGGCGTCGCCGCCTACCTCTTCTCGCTGCCCGAGGGCACGCCGATGAGCATCGAGCGACTGTGCCGGCACTTCACCGAGGGGCGCGTACGCATCAGTCGCGCGTTGCGCGAACTGGAAGCGGACGGCTACCTCGAACGCCGCCTGTACCGCCTGGCCGACGGCACCGTGCGCACCCGCTTCATCCTCCACCACCTCCCCGAGGCGGCGAGGAGGTTCGCGGAGGCGGGCCGGGACACGGCTCCCGTTGATGAGCCGGCACCCGAGCCCGTTCCCGCAGCCGCGCCGGCTGCGCGTCCGGCACCGGCACCGGTGCCCCGGCCGGTGGCGGAGGCCGTGCCGGCTTCGGTGACGTGCCCCGCTCCGGAGCCCATTGGCGTTCCCACGCCCCGGGTCGGGTCGGCTCCCGTGGAGGCTTCGGTTCTCCCGGCCGTCCCGGCGGCCCGCGTCGCGCCCGTGGCCATGCCCGCTCCCGTGAAGGTCCCGGCCCCCCGGACCGTGCCCGCTCCCGTCCTCCCCGTCGCGGAGCTCGCGCCGGATCGGGTTCCCGTCGGCGACTCGGGGCCGACCCCCAAGGCCGTTGGAGACCGGCGTCCGGCATCGGAACCGGTCGTGACCTGCCCGCCGCGCGTCTCCCCCACGGGAGAGACCCCCGCACCCCGTCCGGAGGCCGAGTGTCGGGAGCCGGCCGTACCTGTCCCACCGGCCGCCGCGCCCACGCGGTGGGAAACCACGGGAGCACCGGCGCCGGCCCCAACCCGGCCGGTGAGCCGGGCCGCGCGGGCGGTCCTGGACTCCCTGACCGCCCATGACCCCCGACTTCTGCTCTCCGAACGCGAACTCCACGACCTCGCCCCGGACGTGGACACCTGGCTGGAACGCGGTGTGCCCGGCGTCGAGGTCGCCCGTGCCCTGACCACCAACCTGCCCCGGCCACTCACCCACCGGCCCGCCCGACTGCTGGCCCATCGCCTGACCGCGTTCCTGCCGGCGCACCGCCTGTCCCGGACCGCTCCGACGGCCTCTCTCCCCCCGGGCGCTCCGCCGCCGTGGCGTACCTGTTCCCGCTGCGATCGCGTGGCTTTCCGAAGTGCCGTCCACACCTTGTGTGCAGGCTGCCGCGAGACCCCACCGGATCCCGTCGTCGGTTCTGTCCGGATTCCCACGGGGGTCGAGGACCGGCGGCCGGCGAGGAGAGGGCTTCGGGCACGCCGCCCGGTCCCCTCGTGACGATTCGTCGCGCCTCTCCACCCGCCCGGTACGACTGTGGGGCGCCCGGGTTGTGGGGCGGTTCGAGGGAACGGCTGCCTCCGTTTTCCGGGTGATGGGTGGGGTCGGCACCTGTCGGGGCGGCTCGGTACCGTACCGGGGCCGTAACCCCTTGTATCGCGTGGAGCAGGGCATGACTGGCGGAATGTCGAGGAACGGGGCCCCACCGGTTACGGGGAACTGCGCCCGGTCCACCCGACCGGGCGCCGCCGGGTGGCCGGGAGCCGCCGCATCCCCGTCCTCCCCCTGGAGGACGAGGTCTTCGAGGGCGCCGATGTCGTCTTCCTGTGCTCGGGGGCCGGCGTCAACCGCCGCTGGGCACACCCCGCCGCCCACCGGGGCGCCCTGGTCGTGGACACCTCGGACGCCTTTCGCGGCGACCCGGACGTCTCCCCGGTGGTGCCCGAGGTCAACGGCGCGACGGCCGCCCGGCTCCTCTCGGGCTCGGTCGTGGCGTCCCCCCGGCCGATGACGCGGGCGACGGCCGTCCAGCTCCTCGCGGCGGGAAGCCCGGGAAAGTACGTGCCGGGCGTGATGTGGTCCATCGTCCTCCAGGTCCGCCTGGCGGCCTCCTCGGGCATCACCGTGCTGCACTTCACGGCCGCCTTCGGCCTGTACGGCGCGGTGGTCCTGGCCACCGGGTGCGCGCTCGGCGCCCCGACGCTGCTGGGGTTGCTGCACGACGGCGGCGCCGCGCCGGCCTCCGCCGTCGCGACCCTCCTCGGCCTGCTCGCCATGCCGTGGCTGCTGGGCACCGCCAACCGGCTGGTGCGCCGGGTGCCCGCGCTGGGCCGCCGGCTCGCCGTGATCCCCGCCGACGTGCTGAGGCGCTCGGTGTGGCTGTGCGGAATCTCCCGGGTGGTCACCGGACTGCACCTGTGGGTGCTGGTCGTCGCCCTGGGCGCCGACCCGATGGCCGCGCTGATCCCCTGTGTGGGCGGGTTCGCGCCGGCCACCGCGCCGGCGAGCCCGGTGGTGATCCTGCCGGACGGCACCGGGGTCCGGGAGGCGCTGCTCGCCGTCGCGCCGGTGCCGCTGCTCTCCGCCCCGGAGGCCGCCGCCGCGGCGGCGGCCGGCCGGCTGGTTCTCGCCGCGACCGATGTCCTCGCCTTCGGCTACGGCACTATCGTCGGCCGCCGTCCGCCCGCTCCGCTCCCGTCCCGATCCCCCCGGGTCCGACCCGGCACCCCGACGCCCGCCGACGCCTCCCGGGGCGGCGGGTCGTGACGGCCCGTCCGTTCGAACCCGGCCCCTGACCGCCGATCACCGCCCATCCGGGCCCGACCACCGAACCGACCCGACCCGACCACCGAACCGTGAAAGGAGCACACACCGTGCTCACCACCCCGTACGGCACCACCGTCCTGGAACGACTGCGCGGCGAGCGGGCCGCGCTGGGCACCATGTACTTCGGCACCACCGTGGACGAGAAGACCTCCTTCGCCCTCCTCGACCGCTGGGTGGAGCGCGGCGGACGGGTCGTGGACACCGCCAACTGCTACGCCTTCTGGGTCCCGGGCGGCACCGGCGAGGAATCCGAACTGCTCATCGGCCGCTGGCTGGCCGAGCGCGGCGCCCGCGAGGACGTGCTGATCGCCACCAAGGTCGGCTGCCTGCCCGACCCGCCGGACGGCCCCTTCCCCGAGTCGGCCGAGGGGCTGCACCCGGACGTGATCAACCGACAGCTCGGTCTGAGCCTCGAACGGCTGGGGTGCTCGTCCGTCGATCTGTACCTCACGCACATCGATGACCCCGAGGTGCCGCTCGCCGACACCCTGGCGGCGCTCTCCGGGACGGTCCGCGCCGGCCGGGTCGGGGTGATCGGCGCCAGCAACACCGACGCCGAGCGGATGCGGGAGGCCGAGGCCCTGGCGGCGGGGGACGACTCCCTGGCCGCGCCGCGCGTGGCGCAGATGCGTCACTCCTACCTGTGGCCGGACCCCGGCCACAACATCGCGCCGCAGCGTCCCCTGGACGGCGACCTCGTCGCGTGGGCGGCGGAGCACGACGCGGTGCTCCAGGGGTACTCGCCGCTGCTCCAGGGCGCGTTGACCCGTCCCGACCGGCCGCTGTCCCCGGAGTACCGGGACGGGACGAACGAGCGCCGACTGGGCCGACTGCGGGAACTCGCCGGACGCATGGGCGTCACCGCCAACCAACTGGCGCTGGCCTGGATGGTCGGCGGTGAGCGGCCGGTGATGCCGGTGCTCGGGGTGAGCCGGCTCGAGCAGCTGGACGAGGCCATGGACGCACTGGACCTGGAGCTCCCCGAGGAGATCCGGGCCGACCTCGACGCCCTCGCCCCGCTGGGCCGCCTCGCCTGAGCC
>NZ_VKHT01001330.1 GCF_014141535.1 Streptomyces alkaliphilus
GCTCGCCCCCTCTCCGCCCGCTCGGGCGCCCCGGGCACGCGTGAGCACCGGGGAGCGCGGGGATCAGCGCCCGGCCCGCTCCGGGGCCGGGCCGTGGTGCCGCGTCCGCCGGTGTCCCGGCCGGGCGGGCCGCGCCGGAGGTCTCGGCGCGGCGGGCCCGGCCGGGGCCCTCACCCCCGTTCCCGGCGACGGCGGGAGGCCAGGGCCAGGGCGTCGAGCAGCGGCACCGTGCGCTCCCACCCGAGGCAGGCGTCGGTGACGCTGAGGTCGCGGCGCAGGGGGACGGCGGCGGGGTCCTGCGCGCCGTCGGCCAGGTAGGACTCGATCATCACGCCGACCAGGGACCGGTCGCCGTCGGCGATCTGTTCCGCCAGGTCGGCCACGACGGCCGGCCGGCGATTGTGGTCCTTGCCGCTGTTGCCGTGGGAGGCGTCCACGACGATCCGCTCCGGCAGCCCGGCGGCGCCGAGTTCCGTGCGGGCCCGCGCGACGCAGGCCCGGTCGTAATTGGGGGTGGGGCCGCCGCGCAGGACCAGGTGGGTGTCGGGGTTGCCGGTGCTGTCGAGGGCGATCAGCCGGCCGTCGGGCGCCACGGTGGGGAGGGTGTGTCGGTGGGCGGCGGCGCGGATCGCGGCGAGAGCGGTGTCCGTGCGGCCGGAGACGCAGTTCTTCATGCCGACCGGCATCGGCAGCCAGGACGCCATGTGGCGGTGGGGTTGGCAGGCGACGGTGCGCGCCCCGATGGCCCCCCAGGACATCGTGTCGGCGACGTACGGGGCGAGCACGGGGTCGACGAACTCGTAGGCCAGGGGGAGTTCGGCGGCGAGTCCGGTCAGCAGGGCCCTGCCGGTGCGCAGGCCGACGGCCGGATCGCTCGGCCCGCCGGGGGTGGGGACGGTGAGCAGGCCGGGCCAGCCGGTGACCGTGCGGGGTTTCTCCAGGTAGGCGCGGAGGACGACGACCAGGTCGTCGGCCAGGCGGCGGGAGGCGGCGGCGAGCAGGGCCGCGTACTCCGCGCCGGCCGCGGGGTCGTGCACCGAGCAGGGGCCGACGACCACCAGCAGGCGGGGATCGCGGCGGGCCAGGAC
>NZ_VKHT01001331.1 GCF_014141535.1 Streptomyces alkaliphilus
CCCCTACGGCGAAGGCGAGACGACGCTCATGTCCCCCAGCCCCTCCTCGATCCGCAAGACCGTCAAGGCCTACCTCAGCCGCCACCCGGGCGAGCGTGACGCCTTGGTCGGGCTGCTCGCCGCGCTGGACGGGCCCGTCGACGTAACCGCCCGCACGACGCTGCCCGGCCACATCACGTGCAGCGCCGTCATCGTCGACCGCCGACGCCGGGTCCTGCACATCCGACACCGGGCCACCAGCGACCTCGTGCTCACCCCCGGCGGCCACATCGAGCCCGAGGACCGCACGCTGCTCGCCGGAGCGCTGCGCGAGGTGACGGAGGAGGCCGGGATCCGGCCCGGTGCCTTGTGCCTGGCCCCGCAGACGCTCGGCTCACCGGTCGACATCGACGTCCACGACATCGACGCCAACCCCTCGAAGGGTGAACCGACCCACCGGCACTACGACTTCCGCTACGTGTTCTACCTCGCCGGCGAGGAGCCGCCGGCCATCACCCTGCAGAACGAGGAGGTGTCCGGCGCCCGGTGGCTGGCCCCGTCGGAGGTCACCTCGCCGACGCTGCGCGAGAAGCTCCTCCAGGCCCGGTTGGACGGGCAACCGGAGCCGGTGAACGCGTCCGCACTCATCCATGACGGGCAGGGCCGGTACCTGCTGCACCTACGTGACCACAAGCCCGGCATCTGGCAGCCGGGGGCGTTCGCCCTTCTCGGCGGCGGCCGCACACACGCCGATCCGAGCCTTGAGGCCACGTTGCTGCGGGAGCTGTCCGAGGAGGTGCCCGACCTCCGCCTGAAGGGCCTGGAGCCATACGCCGTGGATACGGCCACCAGCGTCGACGGTCTCAGCGTCCCGGTCCAGGTGTTCACGGGCCGATGGCGCGGCAACCCCGACCGGCTCCGGCTGCACGAGGGGGTGTTGCTGCAGTGGTTCACCCCTGACGTACTGGACCGGCTCCGTCTGAGAAAGTGTTGGGTAACCGGGTGATCACTCGTCTTTGAGGTCGTCGGCGAGGCGACGGGCCGCTTCGGTCTCGATGGGACCGCGGGGTTCGATCTCCTCGCCGGCGAGACGGGCGGCCATCAGCCGG
>NZ_VKHT01001332.1 GCF_014141535.1 Streptomyces alkaliphilus
GGTGGCGGCGGACTCCCTGGGGGCGCGCCGGGTGTCGGCGGACGCCCTGCGGTGGGCGCGGGCGGACCACGTCCGGTCGGTGCTCGTGGCGGACCCGGACATCGTGGCCACGCGTCGCCGGTTGTGGGCGGAACACCGGATCGCCGTCGAGTTCGGCGCGGCCACCGCACTGGCCGCGCCGTGGTTCGGCGCGTTCCGCCCCGCCGAGGGGGAGGAACCCTGTGTCGTGCTGTGCGGGGCCAACACGGACCCCGCGGATCTGTCGGACGCGGTCGCCGATCCGGCCCGGTGAGCGGATCCCGACCGGCGGGAGGGAGCGCCGGCGCCGGACCGGTGGGACGGGTCGGTCAGAAGACCGCCTCGGTCTCCTCCATCCGGTTCCGCGGCACCCGGTTGAGTTCGGCGGTGGCGTCGGCGAGCGGCACCATCGCGATGTCGGTGCCGCGCAGCGAGGTCATCATGCCGAAGTCGCCCCGGTGGGCGGCCTCCACGGCGTGCCAGCCGAAGCGGGTGGCGAGCACCCGGTCGTAGGCGGTCGGGACGCCGCCGCGCTGCACGTGCCCGAGGATGACCGGACGGGCCTCCTTGCCCAGGCGCCGCTCCAGCTCACCGGCGAGGCGGTAGCCGATGCCGGCGAACCGCTCGTGACCGTACTGGTCGATCTCGCCCTTCTCGTAGGGCATGCTGTCCTCGGCGGGGCGGGCGCCCTCGGCGACGCAGATCACCGCGAACTTCTTGCCCCGGGCGAAGCGCTCCTCGACCATCTCGCAGAGCCGGTCCACCCGGAAGGGCCGCTCGGGGATGCAGATGCCGTGGGCACCGCCGGCCATGCCG
>NZ_VKHT01001333.1 GCF_014141535.1 Streptomyces alkaliphilus
ATACGGGCCCGGACGGGCGGGGAAGGGAGGCGGGGCCCACTATGGTGTTGAATATGAAAATCGCGTTCGTCGGCAAGGGTGGCAGCGGCAAGACCACCCTGTCAGCGCTGTTCGTCCGTCACCTGGCCGCCCGGGGTGTCCCCGTGATCGCGGTGGACGCCGATATCAACCAGCACCTCGGCCCGGCCCTGGGCCTGTCGGACGAGGAGGCCGCCGGCGTTCCGGCCCTCGGTGACCGGCTGCCGGAGCTCAAGGACCATCTGCGCGGGGACAACCCGCGCATCCCCTCCGCCGCCGCGATGATCAAGACCACGCCCCCCGGCTCCGGCTCCCGCCTGTTGCGCCACGACGACCTCGGTCCGGTGCTGGACTCCTGCACCCGCGTGATCGAGGCGGAGAGCGGCTCGATCCGCTTCCTGGCCACCGGCGCCTTCACCGACGAGGACCTCGGCGTCGCCTGCTACCACTCCAAGACCGGCGCCGTGGAACTGATGCTCAACCACCTCGTCGACGGCCGCGACGAGTACGTGGTGGTGGACATGACGGCGGGCAGCGACTCCTTCGCCTCCGGCATGTTCACCCGCTTCGACCTGACCTTCCTGGTGAGCGAACCCACCCGGCGCGGCGTGTCGGTCCACCGTCAGTACCGCGACTACGCACGGGACTTCGACGTGGAGCTGCGGGTCGTGGGGAACAAGGTGCGGGACCCGGAGGACCTGGCCTGGCTGCGCGAGGAGATCGGGGAGGACCTGCTGACCGCCCTGGGGCACTCGGATTGGGTGCGGGCCCTGGAACGCGGTCGTCCGCGCCCCTTCCGGGTGCTGGGCGAGGACGAACGGGCGGTGCTGCGGACCCTGCACGCGGCGGCGG
Organism: Streptomyces alkaliphilus; assembly: GCF_014141535.1. Taxonomy (GTDB): domain Bacteria; phylum Actinomycetota; class Actinomycetes; order Streptomycetales; family Streptomycetaceae; genus Streptomyces; species Streptomyces alkaliphilus. The sequence continues at coordinate 871 of NZ_VKHT01001333.1, forward strand.
ACGCCTCCTGGGAACGGCGCGATCCCGTGCGCTGGACCCGGCAGATGATCCACTTCCACCTGCGGAACGCGGAGAGCTGGGGCAACGAGCGAACGGGTACGGACCTGGCCGCTCAGGTGGACCCGGACTTCGTGCCCGGCGCGACGGACACCCGGGCCGTCCCGCAGCCCGCCTGATCCGGGAAGCCCTCCCGGCACGCCTCCCCCCGGGACGGCCC
>NZ_VKHT01001334.1 GCF_014141535.1 Streptomyces alkaliphilus
CCGCCCCCCGGTCCCGCTTTCCCGGGGCCGGCGGTGACGTTAGTGTCACCCTCCATCCTGCCGGCGTTCACGGCCCGGTGCGCCGGGGGCGGGGGAAACGCGGGCGGAATCCCCCGGCCGGCCAACGGCGGACGCGTCCCGGCCGGAGGGGGCCGGGAGGGGCCGGCCGGGAACGGCAGGGGCAAAGCGGGAGCAATCGGTACGGGATGCGGCGGTGTCTGCCGGCGCCCCGCCCGGTCGCGTAGGGTCGGCCCTCGAAGAGGGAGCCGCGCACAGCGCTTCCGCCGCATCTACCCCGTATCAGCCAGGTGCAATCGTGATCCGATTCGACAGCGTCTCCGTGACCTACCCCCGGATGAACGCACCCGCCCTCCGCGAGGTCTCCCTGGAGATCGAGCGCGGCGAGTTCGTCTTCCTGGTGGGCTCGTCGGGCTCCGGCAAGTCCACCTTCCTGCGGCTGATCCTCCGGGAGGAGCGGGCCACGCAGGGCAGCGTCCACGTGCTCGGCAAGGACCTCGGTCGCCTCTCCAACTGGAAGGTCCCCCAGGTCCGTCGGAAGCTGGGCACGGTCTTCCAGGACTTCCGCCTCCTGCCGAACAAGACGGTGGGGGAGAACGTGGCCTTCGCGATGGAGGTCATCGGCAGGTCCCGCGTGGAGATCCGCAAGACCGTGCCGCAGGTGCTGGACCTCGTCGGCCTGGCCGGCAAGGACGACCGGATGCCGGGTGAGCTCTCCGGTGGTGAACAGCAGCGCGTGGCCATCGCGCGGGCCTTCGTCAACAAGCCCATGCTGCTGATCGCGGACGAGCCGACGGGCAACCTCGACCCCCAGACCTCGGTCGGCATCATGAAGCTGCTGGACCGCATCAACCGCACCGGCACCACCGTGGTCATGGCCACCCACGACGCCCAGATCGTGGACCAGATGCGCAAGCGGGTCATCGAACTGGAGAAGGGCCGCCTGGTCCGCGACCAGTCCCGCGGCGTCTACGGCTACCAGAACTGACGACCGGGGCGGTTCGCACCGGCCCTCCGGGCCCCGACCGCCCCGGTCGTCAGTTCTGGTAGCCGTAGACGCCGCGGGAC
>NZ_VKHT01001335.1 GCF_014141535.1 Streptomyces alkaliphilus
CGGCTCGGACCGTTCCGACTGGCTGGCCCACCCCACCATCACGGCTCTTCTGGGGAGCGGGAGCACCCCCGGTGACGCCGTCCGCCTCGCCCGCATCATCGCCCGTGCCCCGGAAGACCGGGCGAAGGACGAGGTGGTCCAGGAGTACCGTCACTGGAGGCCCCATCTCACCGACTGGTTCGAGAGGCACGCGGACCCGGGTGACCTGCGGGAACGGTCGCTGCTGATCGCCTCCGCTCTCCTGGAGGGGGCGCCCGCCGCGGTCGTCCTGGACGCCGCCGACCGGCTCTTCGAAACGGTGGGTGGGGAGCTTCCGCCCGGTGGCGCGCTCGCCGGCCGGGACCTGTCCGTCCGTCTCGAGGCCGTCGGCGCGGTGTGGGACGAGGGAAACGACACCCTCTCCCTCGCCGCCCGGCGTCCCGGCCTTCCGGAAGCGGTGCTCGCCCATGTGTGGTGTCAACGCCCCGGCCTGCGCGACACGTTGTTGGACTGGGCCGGTGAGGTGACCCTGCCCGGGGGGCCGGCCGTGGGGCACACCGACCGGGTGGCGGAGGCACTCACCCGACTGGCCGAGGGCCCGGCGGGGGAGACGGTCCTCGGCGTCGTGGAGAGATGGATCCTGGAGGGCCGTACCGAGCACCGTCGGCTCGCCGTGGAGGTACTGGGCAAGCTCGCGGTCGCCCCCGGGCCCGGGGCCGCGGTGCGCCGCAGGCTCCGCGTCTGGTGCGAAGGGGGCGACGTCGGGGACGAGATGGCCCGGGTCGTCGCCGGAGTGTGCGAGGGGGCGCTCGGCCGGCGCTACCCGAGGGTCGCCCTCACCCGATTGCGCCTGTTGGTCTCCCGTACCCGGGGCGGGGGCGCCGAAGCCGTCGCCACGGCACTCCGGGCCCTGGCCGGCGACCGCAGGCACCGGGAAGCGATCTTCACCGAGTTGGTGGTCCGGGCCGAGAGCGATGACCCGAAAGCGGGCGGAGAGGGGGCGCGCGCCTTCCTCGCGCTCGTCGACCCGGCACTCGCCGACCCGGGGGCGGCCTCCTCCGGGGGGGCCGCGGTCGGGGGAGCCGATCGGTTCCCCCCGTCGTCCC
>NZ_VKHT01001336.1 GCF_014141535.1 Streptomyces alkaliphilus
GGCGTCGGGCGCGCGCCCGTCGGCTCAATCGGCGAGGGGGTTCGCGATGCCCACCGGGTGCAGCAGCCAGCCGAAGCCGCCCAGCCCGGCCGGATCGGTCAGCTCGGCCGCCTCGCCCGCCCGCACCAGCGCCCGCAGGTACCCCGCCGGGTCCCGGGAGGCCGTCTCCAGCGGGGGGCGCCGCCCGGAGACGCCCAGCCGGCGCAGCGCGGTCCGCTGGTCGAGCAGGATGCCCGCCGCCGGGTCCGGGGGGCCGCCGGCCGCCGCCCGGGCCGGGGCGCTCGCCGCGATGCCCGCCGCCGCGCAGGAGTCCAGGGCGACGTGTGCGGTCAGGTCCGCGGAGCCGTCCGGGACCGGCGCGACCGCCCGGCCCTCCCGGTGGCCGGTGAGGGTGCCGCCGGGCGGACGGGTGTCGCGGGTGTGGGCGTAGTCCACGGCCACCGCCAGGCCGCGCCGCAGCCGTCCCACGGCCCGTGCCCAGGCCGCGTCCCTCGGGCCGCCCGGCTCGGCCCGCTCGCCGACCGGGCCGGTGTCGGGCAGTGGCCACCAGCGTCGCAGCCACCTCGCGTCCGCCTCCTCCACGGGCGGTCCCGGCCGCTCCCGGCCGGCCCGGTCCACCAGGAGCAGGCGGGGCGGCCAGGGCGGGTCGTTCACGACCACGTCCACCGGCACGTTGTCCAGCCACTCGTTGGCGAACACCAGGCCCGTCACGTCCCCCGGAGGGTCGGCCGACCACCCGACGCGGGGGTCGAGCCCCCCGGGGCGGGAGGAGCGTTCCACCACCAGGGCGCGCACCCGGTGGGCGACGGCCTCCGGCAGCGCGGCCAGCACGCCGGTGACCAGCTCCCCGCGACCGCCGCCGATGTCCACCAGGTCGAGGGACCCGGGGGAGCCGAGGGCGCGGTCCACCCGCAGCAACAGCTCGGCGACGGCGTCCGCGAAGAGGGGGGAGGCGTGCACGGAGGTGCGGAAGTGCGCGGCGGGGACCTCCCGGAGGAAGAATCCGTCGGGGCCGTAGAGGGCGCGCTCCATCGCCTCCCGCCACCGCACGGGACCGTCGCCGGCCCCCGCCCCGCCGTCCATTC
>NZ_VKHT01001337.1 GCF_014141535.1 Streptomyces alkaliphilus
CCTCGGGACGCGGCGGTCCGCGCCGACGCGGGCCGCCCCGTCCCGACTCCCCTCGCGCGACCCACCGCCCCGGCACGGCGGACCGGGCCCGCACCCCCCGGACAGTCACGAGCAGCGCCGAACCGCCCGAGAGGAAATCCCATGACCACCGCTCCGCACGCGGCCCGACCCACCGACACCACCCCCGATCCCGGGGTGCGCGACTGCGGCTACGGCGACGAGTTCCGCCACGTCTACGACCGGATCTTCCGCAAGGACGCCTACGCCGACCTCACCGGGCGGGTACTCGCCGGATGGCACCCCGACCCCGCCGCGGGCACCCTCGAACTGGGCGTCGGCACCGGACGCGTGGCCGTGCCGCTCGCCCGTGAACTCATCCGCGTCGCGACCGCCGATCGACCCGGCGGGACCGGGGACCCCGAGGCCCCGGCGGGTGCCGGTGACCTCCCGGAGATCGTCGGCGTCGACTCCTCGCTCACGATGCTGGAGGGGCTCCGGACGGAGATCGACCGCCACCGCCTGCCGATCACCCCCGTGCACGGCGACATCCGTGTCGAGCGCGAGGACGACCGGCGTTACGGCCTGGTGTACTGCGTGTGCGCCACCCTGTCGATGCTGACCCACCCCGACGAGCAGCGGGCCGTGATCCGCGCCGCCGCCCGGGCCCTGGCCCCCGGTGGTGTGCTGGTGGTGGAGACGGCCCACCCGGGCCATGTCCGCGCCCTGCACGACGGCCGTCGCGACGCCTCCTTCTTCACCCCCTACCCCGAGCCCAACACCGGGCTGTTGACCTGCTCCACCCTGCTTCCGGGCGATCAGCCGCTGTGGCGGGCCTCCCACGTGTGGTTCGAGGGGGACGGCACCTCCCGGGTCGGCACGGAGATCAGCCGACTGACCGAACCGGAGGAGGTGGACGCGTACGCGGCGCAAGCGGGTCTGGTCCCGATCGACCGGTGGGCCGACTGGCTCGGCAACCCGCTCGCCCCCGACTCGCCGATGTACATCGCCCGGTACGCGCACGCCGACCACGACACCGAGGCGGGTGAGCGCGATGGCGACGCCTGAGACCGCCCTCCCCCACACCG
>NZ_VKHT01001338.1 GCF_014141535.1 Streptomyces alkaliphilus
CGGTGACGTGCGGCGGGGCGCGGTGGCGCACGGACGGAAACGGTGGGGACACGATCCGCACCGGACATCCCCGCGCGAAGACGCCGAAAGGCACGCGATCACGTGAAGCCCCCTCGAAGCCCGGGCGTTCCGCGCCCTAGGATCTGAAGCCGGTAAACCGTTCACCCGACGCCATGGCGCGGCGTACCGTGTGAGCACCCATCCAGCGAACGATCCGCCGAGGGGTCCCGTGTCTGTGCACTCCAGCATGCAGCCGTACATCGACGCCTGGACGCAGTCCATCGAGGCGATATCCGAACTGGTCACACCGCTGGTGGAGGGGGAGTGGAACCGCCGCACCCCGTGCCCCGGGTGGTCGGTGCGCGACATCGTCTCCCATGTCATCGGCAGCGAGTGCGAGGCCCTGGGCGACCCCCGGCCCATCCACACCCTGCCCCGCGACCTCTACCACGTCACCGACGAGCGCAGCCGCTACACCGAGGTGCAGGTGGACGTCCGCCGCCACCACACCGGACCGGAGATGACCTCCGAGCTGGAGTACACGATCATCCGCCGCTCCCGTCAGCTGCGGAACGAACGCCGCGCCCCCGACCACGTGGTCAGCCACCCCGTCCTCGGCAGGATGACGCTGGAGCAGTCCCTGCGGATGCGGACCTTCGACGTCTGGGTGCACGAACAGGATCTGCGCCAGTCCCTCGACAAGCCCGGCAACATCGACTCCCCGGCCGCGCACATCGCCCGCGACGTCATGCTGGAGCGGCTGCCCAAGGTGGTGGCGAAGGACGCGGGGGCCCCTCCGAAGTCCGCGGTGGTCTTCGACGTGAGCGGTCCGCTGGAGTTCCTGCGCACGGTCCGGGTGGATGAGGAGGGGCGCGGCACCCTCACCTCGAGCCCCTCCCTGGGCCCGCTGGTCACCCTCACCACCGACTGGGAGAGCTACTCCCGGCTGGCCTGCGGGCGGCTGCGACCCCGGCGCGTGGCCGAGCTGGTCAAGGTGGAGGGCGACGCGGAGCTGGCCGAGCGGATCCTGGCGAACTTCTCCATCACGCCCTGAGTCCGAACCCCGGACCCGTGCCCCGAACC
>NZ_VKHT01001339.1 GCF_014141535.1 Streptomyces alkaliphilus
GCACACCCCCGCACCACCCCACCGCGCGGGACGTCCCGTCCCGGGCGGCCCGCAGCACACCGCACGACCGGCGGCCGTCGCGCCGACCCCGGCCCCCGTCGCCGACGGGCCCCGGCCGGGCGGATGTCGCCGGGCACAACGACCGACCACGGATCTCGGGAGCGGAACATGCACATCACGGGCGACCACGCGGAGTTGGTCGTCGGAGGCCGCCTGGACGTGCGCAGCGCCGCCGACGCCCGCAGCGCCCTGCATCGCGCGGTCGACCAGGGCGAGGGGGATCTGATCCTGGATCTCCGGGCGCTGGACTCCTGGGACGCCACGGGGCTGGGCGTCATCATGGGTGTGCACCGTCGTGCCGGGCGCCGGGGCCGGCGATTGGTCCTGCGGGACGTGCCGCCGCAGATGCACCGGGTGCTGGTCGCCACGCGGCTGCACCGCATCCTCACCTTCGCGAACTGACATCGGGGCGCCGGACACGGGCCCGTGCCGGGAAACCCGGGACGAACCGTCGAGGAGACCTTCCGGCCGAGCCGAGCCGAGCCGAGCCGGCACACGCCACGGGCCCGCGCCGGCGCCGGTCGCCGTGTGCGACTTTCGTGGCGGGTATGGGCCGAACGCGGGACGACCTCCACGAGCCGCACACCCCGGGAAACGGTCATCGGGGATCATCCGGGGTGAACCGCCGAGCTTTCGGCCCCCGCCGCGCGGGCGACCCGGGTGCTTACCAAGCCGTGACGTCGACCCCGGTCCCCCGCTGCGGCGCGAAATGATACGACAGTAACGTTGGGGGAGTCGGCAGGCGTTCGACGCTGTTCCCGGAGTCGGCCGATCGGGTCCGGCGCCGGTCACGACACCACGCGGCATCTCCCGACGCCGGTCGAGACCCCGACCGGGAAGTCGCACACCACCCGGGCGCGAGCCCCGCACCGCTTCCGAGGGAATGACATGGACCCCAACCACCCCGCACCGCGCGACGAGGACCCGCGGGAGACGACCGGCGGTCCCGAACGCGTCACCGAGATCGTCGCCGGTGATTTCCTGGTCACCGTCAACCCCGTGGACGGCAGCCACATCCAGTCC
>NZ_VKHT01000134.1 GCF_014141535.1 Streptomyces alkaliphilus
GCCGGGCCCCGGGGTGGTGGGTTCGCGCAGGAGGTCGATGACCTCCTCGTCGCCCACCTGGTCGAAGATGTCGTACCACTGGCCGACCGCCCGGAAGCTTCGCGGTTGGTGGGGGCACACGATCTCATCCGCGCCGTCGGTCTCCGAGCCCATGGCCGCGGCGGTCCCGGGGGCGCAGACGGGCACGGCGAGGATCAGGCGGGCGGCGCCCCGGCGGCGCAGGTACCGCAGGGCGGCCCGTGCGGTGACGCCGGTGGCGAGGCCGTCGTCGACCAGGATGACGGAGCGGCCCTCGATCGGGGGCGCCGGGCGATCGCCCCGGTAGAGCGACTCACGGCGGCGCAGTTCGGCTCGTTCACGGGCCACGTCCGGGGCGAGTCGTTCCTCGCTCAGGCGGAGCATGTCCAGGGCCGAGCGGTCGAAGAGTGGAGGGTCGTCACCGACGACCGCCCCGATGCCGGTCTCCGGGTGGCCGGGGACCCCGATCTTCCGGGCGACCAGTACGTCCATCGGTGCCTCGAGGGTTCGGGCCACCTCGACCGCCACGGGGACGCCGCCCCGGGGCAGTGCCAGGACGACCGGGTCGGGGAGTTTTCCGTTCGCCGCGTCTTCCTTCAGCCGGAGGGCGAGTTCCCGGCCGGCGTGGCGTCGGTCGTGGTATCGCATGACCTGATGCCTGCCTTTCTCTGCGGTGGGGTGTGCGGGGGCCGTGTTCCGCGTGGCGCCTCCTCGATCGGTGCGTGACGAGCGCCCCCGTGGCGGTCCGCGCGTGGGCCCCGGGAGGCGGGGCGGTCCGTGGCGACCATCGCCGGGCTGAAGGTCCTCGGCCCCGTCTCCCGCGGCCGCGTGAATCGCGCTCGATGAGCGGGTACCCCTCCCGACTTCCGATACGCGAGGAATGTCCCTCACTCGGGCAGGGGCCGGGAGCGGGAGACCTTCCCGGACACGACCGGTCACCGGCTCACCGCTTCGCCTCCGATGCCGACTCCGGACGGCCTCCGGCCGCCGGTGCCTCCCGGGCGGAGGTGGCCGCCGGCGTTTCCCGGCGTCCGGCCGAAGGGGGCGAACGCTTCGAGGGCCGCAGCGGCCGGAGGGGTCGACGGAGACGCCCGGCGCGTGTTCCCGAGGGGTTCCGCCGGGTTCGCGGTGGCGGCGACGCCGGCCTCCGGAAGACATTCGCGCGGTCCGGCGCCGGTTCGCGTTCGCACGGGTCGGCACGGGGCCGTGGGATCCGGCCCGCGTCCGCGCGGGGCCGCCGGGGTCGGTGGCCGGCCGGCCCCTCACCGCCCCCGGGGCGGGCCGATGGAGGCGCGTTCGACCACCGGCATGGGGGTGAGCTCCTCCCCTGCCGGTTCGCGGCCGAGCAGCAGTTCCACCGCCCGGCGGCCCATCGCCTCGTGCGGCAGTCCGATGGTGGTCAGGCCCGGCCGCAGGTAGGCGGCCACCTCGTCGTCGTCGAAGGAGACCACGGAGAGGTCATCGGGGACGCGCAGGCCCAGTTCGGCGGCGGCCTGGTAGGCGCCGAAGGCGAGCCGGTCGTTCATGCACAGCAGTGCCCGCACGTCGGTCCGTCGGCGGAGCAGGTCGAGGGTGGCGTCGTAGCCGTGCTGCGGCTCCCACATCCAGATGGATTCCTCGGCCACGAAGCCCAAGCCCTTGTCGGCCATCTCCCCGCGGATGCCGGCGACGCGGCGGGCGATGGTGCGCGAGCGGAAGACGTCGCGTTCCGCCGTGTCGCTCTGGCCGATGAGCGCGATGCCCTCAAAGTGGCCGGCGTCGACCAGGAGGCGGACGGCGGCCCGGCCGCCGGGTTCCTCGTCGGGGAGGACGGTGGCGGGGAAACGGGAGCTGGTGGCGTTCAGCATGACGGCGGGAACGCCCTCGGGCAGGGCGGGGACGAAGAGTTCGCGGGCGCGGACGGTGGCGAAGACGATGCCGTCGACCTGGCGGTCCAGCAGGGCCGCTATCGCCTCGGCCTCCCGTTCGGGTTCGCCGCCGGTCTCGGCGACGAGCACCACGTGCCGGGCCTCCTCGGCCGCCTCCAGGGCCCCTTTGATCAGTCCGCCGGCGAAGCGGGTGGTGGTGACCGTGTCGGAGACGAACCCGATGGTGAGGGTCTTGGCGGTGCGCAGGCCGCGCGCGGCGACGTTGGGGCGGTAGCCCAGTTCGGCGGCGGCGGCGTGCACCCGTTCGTGGGCCTCCTTGGAGAGCCGGGTGTCGGGGCGGCCGTTGAGGATCATCGACGCGGCCGTGGTCGAGAGGCCGGCCCGGCGCGCCACGTCGGCCAGCGTGACTCTCTTGCGCGGCATCGCGTTCCCTCCGTGGAGAAGTTGTGTGCGACAGCTTGACACAGGTGGCACCCGCTGTTGAACATGTCGGCGCTAAAACCTTTTAGCACGACGGGTGCCCGACTCACCCGCGAGCCGCCCCGCCGCTTTCCCCCCGCTCGCCCGCAGGCCCTCCCGGGGCCTGGACGGGTGAGTGGCGCACCCCCGGTACCGGTCCATCGGAGAACCGGTCCATCAGAAAGGGAGCACCCATGGCAAGCACCACCGGACGCCGTCGCCGACAGCGCGCCGCCGTGGCCTCGATCGCCGCGACCACGGGGATCGTCCTCGCCGCCTGCGCGCCGGGCGGCAACAGCGCCGCCCCCGAACCGGCGGGCGACGCCACCGAGGTGAGCACCGAGCTGACCTCGGAGGAGATCACGCTCACCATCGCGGACGAGACCGGTTTCCCGGCCACCGACGAGCTGGCCGAGGAGTTCACCCGGCAGCACCCCAACGTCACGTTCAGGATCAACCGGGACACCTTCCAGAACCTCACCGCCAACGCTCCCCGACTGCTGGCCAGCGACACCCCGCCGGACCTGATCCGGCTGCCCACCATGGGCGACACCGTGCGCGACGGTCTGCTCGCCAACCTCGACCCGTACCACGAGGCCTACGGGTGGGACGCCTGGTCCGACTCCCAGCTCGCCCCGCTGCGGATGAGCGAGGAGAACGTGCGCGGCTCCGGCTCGCTCTACCAGCTCGGCCTGGGGTACAGCGTCACCGGCATCTACATGAACCTGGGGATCGCCGAGGAGTTGGGCATCGAGGCCCCGCCGAGCACGCTGGCGGAGCTGGAGGAGCAGATGGCGCTGGCGGCGGAGAACGACGTGCTGCCGATCGTCGCCGGGGACAAGGACGGCGTGGTGAACTTCGTGGTCCAGGCGGCCATGAACCAGTTCGCCGACCAGGACGAGTTCATGGCCTGGATGTTCAACGAGCCGGGCGCCACCTACAACACGCCCGGCAACGTCGAGGGGGCCGAGCTGATCCGCGCCTGGGCGGACGCGGGGTACTTCTCCGACGACATCAACTCCGTCGACTACTTCGAGTTCGTCAGTCGCTTCTCCGAGGGCGGCGGCCTGTTCACCTTCAACGGCAACTGGGAGGCGGCCACGTACCAGGAGGCCCTGGGCGAGGACGTCACCTTCTTCCTGGTGCCGCCGGTGAACGAGGGCGACGGGCACGTGGCGATGGGCGCCGCCAACTCCTTCTCGGTGGCCGCGAAGTCCCCGCACGTGAACGAGGTCGCGTACTTCCTGAACTGGATCCACACCGACCCCACCGCGCGGCAGATCGTCGTGGACGTCACCGGGGCCTCCCCCGGCGGTGACCCGGCGCTGCCGATGCCCGAGGTCGAGCCCGGCTCGCTGATCGAGTCCGCGCTGGAGATGGCGGCGCGAATCGGTGAGGAGGACGGCCAGGTCGACTTCATGGCCAACACCACCGCCGGCATCTACGCGGGCTCGATCATCCCCGAGTCCCAGCTGCTGGTGACCGGCCGGATCACCGGTCAGGAGTTCGTGGAGCGGGTGCAGGAGTTCTACGAGGGCGAGGTCGGCACCCGATGAGTCGCCACGAGACCCTCCCCACCCGCCGGGGCGGCGCGCCCCGGCGGGTGGGGAGGACCGCAGGAGGGTCGGGGGTGACCGGGCCGCCGAGACCGCGGATCGCCCGTCGGGCCGGTGCGAAGGCGCCGGCCCGACGGGCGGCCGCCCGCGGGTGGTTCCTGTTGCTCCCGGCCCTGGGGATGTACATCGGGTTCGTGGTCTGGCCGCTGTTCATGGGTGTCCAGTACTCGTTCTACGACTGGAACGGCGTCGGTCCCGCGACCTGGGTGGGCCTGGACAACTACGTCAAGGTGTTCAGCGATCCGTACCTGCTGGGTTCGATCCGCAACGCCTTCGTGCTGATCGCGTTCTTCACCGTCATCCCGATCACGGCGGGTCTGATGCTCGCCACCCTCATCCGCTCGCTGCGGCCCGGGCCGTTCTCCCGGGCGTCGCAGACGATCCTGTTCCTGCCGCAGATCATCCCGCTCGCCGCGGCCGGTATCGCCTGGTCGTGGATGTACGCGCAGACCGGCGCGGTGAACGAGATCCTCGGGTGGTTCGGGCTCGGCTGGTTCGCCCGGCCCTGGCTGGCGGACTACGGCACGGCGCTGCCCGCCGTGGGGCTGATCGGCTCGTGGGTGCTGACCGGCCTGTGCACCGTCCTGCTGTTGACCGGCATCGGGAAGATCGACGGCTCGCTGTACGAGGCGGTGCGGCTGGACGGCGCCGGTTGGTGGCGGGAGTTCTTCACCATCACCCTTCCGGGCCTGCGGCAGGAGATCGCGGTGCTGATGACGCTCAGCGTGATCGCGGCGCTGAGCAGCTTCGACATCATCTACACCTCCACCCAGGGCGGGCCGGGGCGCGCCACCCTGGTGCCGGCCCTGTCCATCTACCGGATCGGTTTCACCCAGAGCGATGTCGGACTGGCCTCGGCGTTCGGGATCGTGTTGATGATCATGGTGCTGCTGTGCGTGTTGCCGATCCAGCGTCTGTCGAAGGCGGGTGACCGATGATCGCCGACCGCACCGAGCGGGTGCTGGGTCGCGTCCTGCTGATCCTCGCCCTCGTGCTCACCCTCATCCCGTTGGTGAACATGGTCTCGGCGGCCCTCCAGCCGGCCGATGTGAATCCCACCGGGTTGGCGTGGCCCTCCGATCCCCAGTGGGGCAACTTCGTCACGGCCTTCGAGACCGGGCACGTGTGGGAGTTGATGGGTTCCAGCCTGTTCATCGTGCTGGGCGTGGTGCCGGTCAGTCTGCTGATCGCCACCCTCGCCGGGTACGCGCTCGGTGGGCTGCGGGTGCGCGGCGGCCGGGCCGTGCTGATCTTCATGGTGCTGGGTCTGACCATCCCCTTCGAGGCGTTGATCATCCCGCTGTACTACCAGGCGCAGGCCCTGGGGACGCTCAACTCGCAGTGGGCCGTGATCTTTCCACTGATCGGGCTGTTCATGCCGTTCGGGGTGTTCTGGATGCGCGCCCACTTCGTCAACGTCCCGCCGGAGCTGGCCGAGGCGGCGCGGGTGGACGGGGCCGGGCTGTGGCAGGAGTTCCGGCGGATCCAGTTGCCGCTGGCGATACCGGCCGTCTCGGCCCTGGGCATCCTGTTGTTCCTGTGGACCTGGAATCAGTTCCTGCTGCCGGTGGTGCTCATCGACGACCCGCTCAAGCGCACCGCCGCCGGGGCCCTGACCTTCTTCCAGGGTCAGTACTCGCTGAGCATCCCCCTGTTGAACGCCGGCGCCCTGATTATCATCACCCCGGCGATCATCGTCTTCCTCATCTTCCAGCGGCAGTTCATCCGGGCGCTGCTGCGGGGTGCCGTGAAGGGCTGACGCCCCGGCACCTTCGCACGCCCCGCCCCGGACCTCCGCCGCGCGGACGGCGTCGGCGCCCACCGACGCCGTCCCCTCCCTCACACCGAATCGAGCCCTTCCGTGACCTTCGCCCTGGACGACCACTGGGTCTGGGACTTCTGGGTCGCCGACTCCGGCGACCTGTTCCACCTCTTCTACCTGCACGCGCCGCGCTCGCTCGGCGACCCGGACCTGCGGCACCGCAACGCCGTGATCGGGCACGCCGTCTCGACCGACCTGCGGAACTGGTCGGACCGGGGGCCGGTGCTCCGCCCGGGCGGGCCCGGCGCCTTCGACGAGACGGCCACCTGGACCGGCAGCGTGGTGCGGGGCCCGGACGGGGTGTGGCGGATGTTCTACACCGGTGCCCGGTTCCCCGACCCGGACTCGGCGTCGAACATCGAGACGATCGGGGTGGCCAGGTCCACCGACCTCACCACCTGGGAGCGGTCGCCGGCCGCGCTGACGACCGCCGACCCGCTGCGCTACGAGACGCTCGCCGAGGGGACCTGGCGCGAGGAGGCGTGGCGCGACCCGTGGGTCTTCCCGGACCCCTCGGGGGACGGGTGGCACATGTTGATCACCGCCCGGGCCGGGCGCGACGCCCGGGACGCGGACGGTCGGGTGCCCGCCGATCCGCGCGATCGGGGGGTCGTCGCCCACGCCACCTCCCCGGACCTGGAGGTCTGGACGGTGCGGGAACCGCTGAGCGCGCCGGGGGCGGGGTTCGCCCACCTGGAGGTGCCGCAGTCGGTCACCGTCGACGGCCGGCACCTGCTGCTGTTCTCCTGCGACACCGCCCACCTGGCGGGGGCGCGGAGCGAGGACGCCGGCGGAGTGTGGGCGGTCGTCGCCCCGGACCCGGTCGGGCCGTTCCCGGTGGAGCGGGCGGTGCGACTGACCGGTGACGAGCTGTACAGCGGGCGGTTGGTGCGCGACCGGGCCGGCCGGTGGGTGATGCTGGCGTTCGAGAACATCGGTGACCCGGGGGACGGGACCGATTTCGTCGGCCGGATCTCCGACCCGCTGCCGCTGGGCTGGTCGGCCGAGGGCGAGCCGGTCCTCGCGGTCGGGGAGGGTGTGCGATGAGCGCCTGCGTCGACACCCCGGGCGGGGCGTCGGGTGACGTCACCGTGCACGGGCGGGTGGCGGCCGGCTTCGAGCCGCTGCGGGACGCCTTCGCCGCCGTCTTCGACGGCGCCCCGGACACGGGGGCGGCGCTCGCCGTCCTGCACCGGGGTGAGCCGGTGGCCGACCTGTGGGGCGGCGTCGCGGACACCCGCACCGGCGCCCCCTGGCGGGCGGACACCCCGAGCGTGATCTTCTCCTGCACCAAGGGGCTGGTCTCGATCCTCGTCGCCCACCTGGTGCGGGAGGGTCGGCTGGACTACGACGATCCGGTGGCGCGTCACTGGCCGGAGTTCGCCCGGGCCGGCAAGGCCGGCGTCACGGTGCGGGACGTCCTGGCCCACCGTGCCGGGCTGTCGGCGCCCCGGCGGGCGTTCTCCACCGAGGAGGTCCTGGACTGGGAGACCGTGACCGCCGCGCTGGCCGAGCAGGAACCGCTGTGGGAGCCCGGTACCGGGTACGCCTACCACGCCCTGACCCACGGCTGGTTGGCCGGCGAGGTCATCCGCCGGGTCACGGGTGTGTCGGTCGGCCGGTACTTCGAGGAGGTGATCGCCGGTCCGTTGGGCGCGGAGGCCTGGATCGGGGTGCCGGAGGAGGTGCTGGGGCGGGTGGCGCACCTGGGTGTCGGGCCGTCCCTGGCCGAGCACGTCCGGCAGCAGGAGTCCGCGGCGCAGCGCACGCCGGACCGTCCCGACTGGCCGGGGCTGGCGATGACTCTGGGTGGCGCCTTCCCGCAGGAGTTGGCGCACCCGACCCGTGGCTTCAACGACCCGGCGGTGCGGGCGGCCGAGATACCCGGCGCCGGGGGCGTCGCCACCGCCCGGGCGCTGGCCGCCATCTGGTCGGCGACGGTCACCGGGACCCGGGGCGTCCGGCTGCTGGACGACGACATCCTGCGGCGGGCGCTGGTGCCGCAGAGCTGGGGCGCTCCGGTGTTCGATGTCCCCGGTCCGTACGCGCGGTGGGCGATGGGCTTCCAACTCGACTCGGAGGCACGCCGTTTCCTCACCGCGGAGGCTTTCGGGCACGACGGGGCCGGTGGTCAGGTCGCCTTCGCGGACCCGGTGAGCGGGGTGGGCTTCGCGTTCCTCACCAACCGGATGGAGGCGGGTGAGGAC
>NZ_VKHT01001340.1 GCF_014141535.1 Streptomyces alkaliphilus
ATCCCCGCCCGCCCGGCGAGCGCGTCGAGATCCACCCCGTGCGCGGTGAGCACCGCGTCGATGTGGTCGCACAGCTCCTCCCGCTCGATCGTCTCGATGAACCCGTACCGTTCATCGAGATCATTGAGCGCCGTCACCACCCCCTCGATCCGATCCATCACCTCGATGTCGCGCGGCGCCCCACCGAGCGCGGCCACCCCGGCCCCGTACCCGTCGAAGGCGGCGTCCACGGCCTCCAGCAGCTCGGACGGGTACCGATCCGGCTGCTCCACGGCCCTCGCCCGCCACCTCACCGTCGGACGCACCGGCACTCTCGGCTCCTGCGTGATCCCCATGGCCGGAACGTTAGAGCCCACCTCCGACAATCCGGCCCGACCTCCGGGGTTACCCACAGGCTGTGGACAACCGCGCGGCGCCGGGGCCCGGTCGGCTCAGTACCCCACGGCGGGATCGACCCGCCCCTCCAACTCCCGGCCCGCGCGCAGGTTCGCCACGTTGCGGGCCACCCGCCCGCACAGCACCCGGGCCGCGAACTCGGCGGAGTCCGCGCAGTGCGAGGTGATCAGCACGCGCGGATCCGACCACAGGGGATGCCCCTCCGGCAGCGGCTCCGGGTCGGTAACGTCCAGACCGGCCGCCGCCAGGCCGTCCCGACGCAGCTCGGCCACCAGCGCGTCGGTGTCCACGTGCGCGCCCCGGGCCACGTTCACCAGCACGGCGTGCGAGGGCAACACGGCCAACTCGCGGGCGCCGATCAGACGCCGGCTGTCCGGGGTCAGCGCCAGAGCCAGCACCAGAACGTCGGTGCGCGGCAGCACCTGCGGCAACGCGGCCACCGGCAGGGTTTCAATCGCCCCCCCGACCGGCTCCCCCGCCGTGCGCCGCACCACCCGGGTCTCGCAGTCGAAGGGCGCGAGCAGCCGCACCAGCTCCCGCGCGGTGCCGCCCGCTCCCACCACCGTCACCCGCCGCCGGAACAGCGAGACCGGGTCGATCGAGTGCCAACGCGGCGTCCGGGCCTGCACGGCCAGGCTCCGCAGACAGGCCAGGGTGAGGGTCAGGGCGTGCTCGGCCACCTGCTC
>NZ_VKHT01001341.1 GCF_014141535.1 Streptomyces alkaliphilus
GGGTCCGGCGGGGGAGCCGGGGAAATTTTCGAACCCGGTGCATCCGTACCACCCGCTCCCGCGGAAGCACGGGATGAACCTCCACATCACGGTGGAGAACGCCGCGAAGGGGAAAAATGATGAAGTACTCCCGCAGTGCCTCCTTTCTGGTCGCCGCCGCCGGTTCGTGCGCCCTCACCCTGGGGCTGGCCATCCCGGCCAGTGCGGACGAGCACGGGGATGACACCGCCACCGTGTCCGTCCTGCACGGTGTCCCCGGCCTGACCGTGGATGTCTACGCCAACGGCGAGATCCTCCTCCCGGACTTCCGGCCCGGCACCCTCACCGACCCGCTGGAGCTGCCCGCCGGTAGCTACGACCTGGCCGTCTACGAGGCCGGCGCCGACCCGGACGAGGCCGCCCCGGCCATCGAGCAGACCGTCGAGGTGCCCGGCGGGGCCAACGCCACCGTCGCGGCCCACCTGTCCGCCGGGGGCGACCCGCAGCTGACCGCCTTCGTCAACGACACCTCCGAGATAGCCGCCGGGGAGAGCCGTCTGACCGTCCGGCACGTGGCGGCGGCCCCCGCCGTGGACGTCCGCGCCGGCGGGACCCCGGTCTTCGAGGGTCTGGAGAACCCGAACGAGGCGTCCGCCGACCTGCCCGCCGGGATCGTGGAGGCCGATGTGGTCCTCGCCGGCACCGACGACGTGGTCATCGGCCCGGCCGAGCTCGACCTCACCGAGGGCGTCTCCACCATCGTGTACGCCTGGGGCAGCGCGGAGGACGGCACCCTCGACCTCGCCGTCCAGAGCATCGACGACCTGCACTCCGCGCCCGGCGGCGTGGACGCGGGCGGCAGCGGCACCATGGCGCCGATGAACTCCACCACCGAGGCCGCCCTGTGGGGCGTGGGCACCGCCGCCGCCCTGGCCGGCGTCGCCGGTCTCGCCCTGGTCCGCCGCCGCTCCGTCGAGCAGAGCTGATCGGGGGCCGCACCGCACCTCGACCGAATCCGACCACCGTGCGGCGTACGGCGCCGCCCCGAGCCCCCGGTCCGCACTCCCGGTCGGACCGGGAAGGGCCGCCCGGCCCCTTCAC
>NZ_VKHT01001342.1 GCF_014141535.1 Streptomyces alkaliphilus
GTGCGGGGAGGAGTCGCGCGGGGAGGGAGCGACCCGGCCCTCGCTCCGGGGAGGACGGGATCGGGTTGCCCGCGCGGGTGATCCCGGCCCCCGCCGGTGTGCCGCGCCTGGCGTGTTCGTGGCGGCGGAGGGGGCCCGGCCGAGGGCCCGATCCCGGTGGGTCGGATGGGGCGTGCCGGTTCGGGACACGAACACCGACGACCCCGCGCACGTCGCGGGCCCGTGCGCTGACGGACCGGTTCGGTCGGAGGTGTGTCACGGGGGTTCGCGGAGGGTGAGGGGCCTCCGGCGGGTGCGGACGTCACGATCCACACCGGGGCCGGAGGGCCCTCACCCGTTCGGGATCACCGCGCCGGGCGCTCCGCCACCCACATCACGGGCCGAGGCCCTGGCCCGCCCGCAGCGTGGGCAACAGGGCACCCAGGGTCCTTTCCACCTCCTCCACCGGCACCTCGGGGGCGAAGGACCGCCAGTCGAGCGCGGCCACCAGCAGCGCTCCGGCCAGGGCCGAGGCGGCCAGCCGGACATCGGTGTCGGGTCGCAGTTCCCCGGCCTCGGCGCCGAGCCGCAGTTGTTCCTCGATCGCGGCGTGCGCCCGACGTCGCACCGCCAGCACGGTGGGGTGCCAGACACTGTGGGTGCGCCACACCTCTCCGAGGTACAGCCGTACGAGTGCCGGGTGGTCGAGGGTGAAGCGCAATCCGGCCCGCACGATCGCGTTCAATGCCTCCCGGGTGTCGCCGCCGGAGGAGCGGCATTCCGCGGCCGCCCCGCGCAGTGCCGAGGCGAGCATTCCGACGTTGTGGCGCAGCAGTTCCTCGTACAGCTCGGTCTTGCCGGTGAAGTTGTAATAGACCGTCCCCTTGGAAACGCCGGCGCGTTCGGCGATCCCGTCCACGGTGGTGGCGGAGAAGCCCTGCTCGGCGATGAGGTCGACGGCGGCGTCGAAGAGTTTCAACCGCGTGGCACGTCGCCGCGGGCTGTCGGTGGATTTCATCGGTGGAATCGCCCCCCAATAGGCGTGGTTTCGCGTCATTGTGCCCCCGGCGCCCTCCTCGTTCGCCTCTCATCCGTCC
>NZ_VKHT01001343.1 GCF_014141535.1 Streptomyces alkaliphilus
CCCCCTCCACCGGGCAGACGGTGCCGGCCGCCCGGGCCTCCCCCGCGACCCGCCGCGCCACCTCCTCCAGCGCTTCCTCCCGGGCCCGCTCCAGTTCCGCCAGGCGCTCCTCGACCCGCATCAGGTCGCGCTCCACCGTCCGACGGGCGGAACGCCGTTCGCCGTCCAGTCGGGTCAGCGCCTTGTGGATGGCCTTCGCCGACGCCTCGTCGCGGGCGAGTTTCCGCTCGGTCTCCTCCAGCTCCTCCAGCAACTGGCGGGCGGACAGCTCACCGCGCCCGATGAGGTCGGCCTCGGAGAGCATCTCCTCGGGGGAGTCCGCCAGGACCAGGCGGGCCAGGCCCGAGCCGTTGCCCTCGCGGTAGCGCTTGCCGGCCTGCCGGCCGATCGCGACGCGCAGCTCCTCGACCTCCTCCCGCCGTTCCGCGAGGCGCTCTCGGACCCGTTCCAGCGCCGCGTGCTGCCGCGCCTGCCGGCGGCGGATCGTCTCGTGGTGCTCGGCGGCCTCGGCGGCGCTCTCCCGCAGTCGCTCGATCTCCTCGACCACCTCGGCGAGGGCCTCGTCGGAGAGTTCCTCCGGCAGGTCGACGCCGGGCGCCGGATCACCACCGGTGTCCCCGGCGGATGCCCCGTCGGAGGGGGCGGCGAGGGCCGGTGTCGCGAGGGCCGGCGGGAGGATCAGCACGACCGCCCCGAGGACCAGGGCGGACAACGGGGTTCGGAGGGCACCGCGCACGGGCCGATCCTTTCCGATCACCCGCGACTCCGACAGAGTCCGGAGTGAACCCTCACGGCTTCTCCACGCACGGTCCCCCTGCCGGTTTCCCACCGGTCGGCCGGAAGGGGAACACGACCGTCACCGCGGTGTGGTACACCTGTGGGCGCCCCGTGAACGGTCGGTGCCCGCTCACGGGGTGTCAACCCTGTCGGGCCCCGTTCGACGGGGCCTCGCGCGCGCCCTCACGGGCCCGGGGCGGGGGTGGTGTTCCGCTCCCCACGGGCCCGCCGTCGGTGTCCGTGGTGTCGCTCCGGGGGCGACCGCCCGGCCCCGACCCCCTCGTCCGCGGTGATCCGC
>NZ_VKHT01001344.1 GCF_014141535.1 Streptomyces alkaliphilus
GTGTGGGCGGATCTTCTGGGGACGGGGGTGGACGATCCCGAGGCCCTCGACGCGGCGGTGCGCGGGAAACTCCGCGGCGAACCGGTGGAGGACCTGCGGATCGACTTCGAGGACGGCTACGGCACACGTCCGGACTCCGAGGAGGACGAGCGGGCCCTGGCCGTGGGGCGCCTGCTCGCCCGCCTCGTGGCCGAGGGCGGGGCACCACCCTTCCTCGGCATCCGGATGAAGTCCCTGGAGGCCCCGGACCGGCGACGGGGGATCCGCACCCTGGACATCGTGCTCACGGCGCTGCACGAGGCGGGCCCGCTCCCGCCCGGTCTGCTGGTCACCCTGCCCAAGGTCACCCACCCGGCCCGGGTCGCGGCCATGGCGGAGCTGTGCGAAGCCTGGGAGGAGGCCCGTGGCCTGCCCCACGGCACCCTGCGCTTCGAGGCGCAGATCGAGACCCCGTCGGCGGTGCTCGGCGCCGACGGCCGTGCCACGCCCGCCCTGCTCATCGACGCCGCCCGCGGGCGCCTCGCCGGACTGCACCACGGCACCTACGACTACACCGCGGCCTGCGGTGTGGCCGCCCATCACCAGGCCCCCGACCATCCGGCGGCCGACCACGCCAAGGCGGTGATGCAGGTGGCGGCGGCGGGTACCGGGGTGCGGGTCGCCGACGGCTCGAGCAACATCCTGCCGGTCGGGGACACACCGGCCGTACGGGCCGCCTGGCGCACCCACGCCCGCCTGGTCGAGCGTTCCCTGGCCCGCGGGTTCCACCAGGGGTGGGACCTGCACCCCGGGCAGCTGCCCACCCGATACGCCGCCGTCTTCGCCTTCTTCCGCCGGGGTCTGGTCCGCGCCGGCGAACGGCTGGCCGCCCGGGCCGCCCGGGAGGAGTCGGGCGTACTCGAGGAACCCGCCACCGCCCGGGCCCTGGCCGGTTACCTCCTGCGCGGGGTGGACTGCGGCGCAGTCCCCGGGGCGGAGGCCGAGACGGCCTGCGGGCTCACGCTCCGGGAACTGACGGAGCTGGCGGGCCGGCTCCCCCCGTCCTGACGCCCGGGGCGCGTGCCCCGCGCATCC
>NZ_VKHT01001345.1 GCF_014141535.1 Streptomyces alkaliphilus
GGTGTGCGGGGGGCGGTGTGTCCCGCCGGCCGCCCCCGGGCGGGACGGCCGTGGTGGCCGTGCCACCCGGAGCGGCCCCCGTGGTCCCTGTCGCGTGCGTCGTGTCCGTGGTCATGGCGCCACTCCCATCCGGGGTCGTCGGGACGACCGCCCGGATCGTTCGCCCCGCCCCGCGGCGGAGGGCCGCGGAACGGAGCTACTGATCAGTAACATCGCGGAGTGTAACCATGCCCGCACGGACCGGCCAAGCGCATTGCTCCGAGCGGGGGTCCCGTGTCGAAGGAGGCCGGGACCCCGGGCCCACGACACCCCGGTCCACCGGGACCCGTTCGTCCCACCGGCCCCGGCCCGCGCTGCTCTATCCTGATCCGCATGCGCGTCTACCTCCCGCTCACCCTCCCAGGACTCGCCGAGGCGTATCGGGCGGGGGAGGTCGGGCCCGCCCCCCTGGCGGCCCGCGCCGTCACCCCCGGCCTCCGCGAGTGGTACCTCTCCGGAACCGAGGAGGAATTGGAGTACGCGGCCCTCGGGCGGGCGGCCCTCGACTCGCTGCGTCTGATCGCCGCCGACCGGGACGTGCCGCCGCGTCGGGTGGTGCTCGCCGTCGACGTGCCCGACGACCTGGTGCGGACCGACCCGGATCGGGCCCTGCTCACCGAGGCGTTGGGCGAGGTGACGCTCACCGAGGCGGTCCCGGTGGCCCGATGGGCCGCGGCGCACGTGGATTCGGCCGACGCGGAGACCGATCTGGTCGCCGCCGCCGATGCCCTGCCGGCCGCCGAGAAGGGCGACCCGGACGCCCGGTTCGTGCTGGAGGGCACCGGCGACCACGAACTGTTGTGGTACGCCGTGCAGGAGATCCCCGCCCTCGACTCCTGAGGCGTCCGGTGCCCCGCCCCGGCCCCGGTCGCGGAATCGAACGCGCCGCCGGCGGACCACCCGAACCGGGGTCCCCGGGAGGACGTGGACGGGAATCGTGCCCCCGCCGGCGCGGAAACCGCCGGCCCGTTGTCGGTGATCGCGCGTACCGTCGTGTCATGCGTCAGGACAGCCGCCCCCACGATCCCCCGCC
>NZ_VKHT01001346.1 GCF_014141535.1 Streptomyces alkaliphilus
CCCCGACACCTACGCCCCCGCCACCGAGGAGGAGGTGCGGGCGGTGGTGGCCGAGCTGGGGCTGCCGGTGGTCGCCAAGTGGAGCCGTCCCGCGCTGCTGCCGGCCGGTTCCGGGCTGCGCAGCACCACTCTCGCGCACAGCCGGGACGAGCTGCTGCGGCTGATCGACCGCACCGACGAGGCGGGCAGCCGACTGCTGGTGCAGCGGGTGCTGCCCGGCGGCCCGGGGTCCGACTGGTTCTTCCACGGCTGCTTCGCCGAGGGGGGTCGGCTGCTGATGGGCGGCACCGGCCGCAAGGAGTTGGCCTGGCCGCCGCGCGCCGGCCTGACGGCGGTGGGGAGCTGGCTGCCCCACCCGGCGATCGAACGGGCGGCGGTCCGGCTGGCCGCCCGGATCGGCTACCGGGGCGTCCTCGACCTGGACTTCCGCCGGGATCCGGTGACCGGCGATCACCACCTGCTGGACGCCAACCCCCGGCCGGGCGCGCAGTTCCGGCTGTTCACCGACCGCACCGGTCTGGACGTGGTGCGGGCCCTGCACCTGATGGCGACCGGCCGTCCGGTGCCGCGCGTCGTGCCGGTGCCGGGGCGGCTGTTCGTCGCCGAGAACTACGGCCTGCTCTCCGCCCTCGTCGAACTGCCCCGCCGCGGGACCGGTTCCCGTCGGGGCACGGCACCGGCGGCCCGTCCCGGTGGGGCCCCGCTGCGCCTGCGGGCGGGCGGCACCCCGCGCCGGGTGGAGACGGCGTGGTTCGCCCCGGACGACCCGGTGCCCCTCGTCGCGATGTCCGCCGGGTGGCTGCGGCGGGCGGCGGAGAAGGGGCTGCGCCCGCTCCGGGAGCGCGTGGCGGCCCGATCGACCGTCCGCGCCGCCGACCCGGGCCGTTTTGGTGCTCCCGATTCCGGTGCCGTCGACACCCCGACGGCCGACGACAGCGGCGCGGCGAGGATGCCCCGACCGGCGCGCGGTGCCCGACGGGAGGCCCCCGGGCGGGGCGCTGTCCGCGCGCTGCGCCCCGTCCGCGACCACTTCTCCGCCTGAGTCACACCCGATCCCCCCTCCGCCCGAGCC
>NZ_VKHT01001347.1 GCF_014141535.1 Streptomyces alkaliphilus
GCCGCGGGGGTGGGGTCTGCCCCCCACCGCGTACGGGGAATCCGCCGCGCCGACCGCGCCCGGTGACGGGGCGTCGGGAGAACCCGCCGACGATCCCCACCTGCGCGCCGCCCAACTCGCCGCGCTGGGACCCGGGCCGGGCGATCTGGTCTGGGACGTGGGTGGCGGAGCCGGGTGGACCGCGTTGGAGGCCGCGCGACAGGGCGCGGCGGTCATCGTCGTGGATCGCGACGCGCGCTCCTGCGCGCGGATCTCCGCCACCGCCCGCAGGCTCGGCATCCCACTGCGGGTCGTGCACGGCGCCGCCCCCCAGGCCCTGGCCGACCTTCCGGAACCCGACGTGGTGCGGATCGGGGGCGGGGGCCCGCGCACCCTGCTCGCCTGCGTGGACCGACGTCCCCAGCGCGTCGTCGGACACGCCCTCACCCGCGACGAGGCGGAGGCAGCCGGCCGGGTCCTCTCGGGGGCCGGCTACACCGTTCGGTGCGCCCTGCTCCAGACCGTGGAGTTGGAGACGGGCAGTTGGACGGAACAGGGCCGGAACGTGACCTTTCTGCTCGTGGGCAGTCGGATGTGAACATCACAACGAAAGCGCCGGTGACAAAGCGGATGTTCCGGTTTCCTTCGGTCACCCGGAGGCGGGAACGTCACCCGTGGCGGGTACGCTGATGGATCGTTGCGCCGCCGGTCGGGTATCGGCTTTCCTCACGCAATGTCCGGAAGCCCGGGAACGTGGGGTTCCGTCGAGGTCCCGCCGGCGCTCGTTTCCCGCGACGGGGGGAGCACACCCGCCGGGACCGCCAGGACACCTTTCGACGGGCGAGGGATACGCATGACGGAGACCGGCCACATCCCGGAGCGGGGCATGCCGGAGCACACCGGGGCGCCCGGCGGACACTTCGCGCCGCCTCCGCACCCCGGTGTCGGGCCGGTGCCGGGGGAACCCGGCGATCCCGAGGAACCCGAGGAGGACGAACTCCTCATGCCCGGCTTCCACGGGTCCTGGGGGGACACCCCGCAGGCACTCGGCGGAGGCTACGCGACCCCGCCGGCCGGGACCCCGGTACCCCC
>NZ_VKHT01001348.1 GCF_014141535.1 Streptomyces alkaliphilus
CCACTGGAGGCTCCCGCCCCGGGGGGCGCCGGCGGGGCGGGAGCCTCCAGTGGCAGCGGGATGACCGCCACCGTGACGTTGTCGTGGCCGCCGCTGTCCAACGCGTAGCGCACCAGCTGCCGGGCGCCGGTCAGCGGTGCCGTCCGGGTCTGCGGGGGGACGACCGTCGCCATCCGGTCGGCCGCGTCCGCGTAGTTCCACAGGCCGTCGGTGCACACCACCACCACGCCCGGTCGGTCGGGGGCGAAGGTCGCGGTGTGCGGCTCCACACGCGGGTTGTCGGCGCCCAGCCAGGCGGTGATGGCGTGGGCCCGGCGATCGGCCATCGCCTCCTCCTCGCCGAGCAGGCCGGCCCGGACCATCTGCGCGGCCCAGGAGTCGTCCTCGGTCAGGCGGGTGGGACGTCCCTCGCCGTCCATCGGCACCCAGTAGGCGCGGCTGTCGCCGACCCAGCCCACGGTGAGTTCGCCGCCCACCGAGACGGCGCCGACGATGGTGCAGGCCGGGGCGTTCCGACCGATGGGTTCGGGCTCCCGCTCGGCCAGTTCGTCCACGGCCCGGGCGGCGGTCAGCAGCGCCTCGTGCATCGCCTCCCGTCCCGGCACGCCCCGGGGCAGGGCCGAGAGCAGCACCTCGTCGGCGACACCGGCGGCCACCGCCGATGCCTCGTGCGGCCGGGAGGATGAGGAGACGCCGTCGCAGACCACGGCGATGGCCACCGGGGTGCCGTTGGGCAGGGCGGTCGCCGAGACGCGGAAGGCGTCCTCGTTGCGGTGGTGGCGCAACCCCTGGTCGCTGACCCCGGCCACCCCGCGCACCGCCCGTTCCACGTGGTCGCGGTCGGTGGGGCGGGACCAGCCGCACTCGTCGCAGCGGCCCCGGGAGTCCAGGACGCCCCGACCGCAACCGGAGCAGTGGATGGGGACCGAGCCGGGTTCGGGCAACGAGGTGTCGCGCAGCCGGGGATCCGGGAGACCCGACGTCGGTGGGGGAGGAATCGAGGGAGCCGTCGGCGGTCCGGAGTGCGCGGCGCCGGCGGCCGGGGCCCGGGAGTCGGTCACCGCTCCGGG
>NZ_VKHT01001349.1 GCF_014141535.1 Streptomyces alkaliphilus
GGACTGGGGAGTGGAGGAGTCTCCGGGTCGTTCCGTGGACATCAGCTATGCGGTCTCCTGCCATACGGCCGTGCGGCACCCGGGTGCCCTGCTGGAACGGCGTGAATGTAGCCGGAGGATTGCCGCATTCGGGCGTTTCGCCTCTCGATTCATCCGTACGTGTGAGCACGGGGGGCGTATCGCGTGGCCCTCCCGCAGTCGTAGAGTGGAGTCCCGGGCGCCCTCCTGGACCGGAACGGCCGGCACCAGCGGCGCGTAGACGAGAGGAAGCGCCGCAGTGAGTGAGCTGCGCTTTGTCCACCTCGGGTTCGGTCCGGAGGCGGTCGAGTACCACGCCGGATGGCAGGAGCAGCGGCGGGTGCACACCGCCCGCTTCGCCGACGAGATCCCCGACACCTGCCTCCTCCTGGAACACCAGCCCGTGTACACGGCCGGTCGACGGACCGAGGACTCCGAGCGGCCGCTGGACGGCACGCCCGTGGTGGACGTCGACCGGGGTGGCAAGATCACCTGGCACGGCCCCGGGCAACTGGTGGGGTATCCCATCCTCAGGCTGCCCCGTCCGGTGGACGTGGTCGCCCACGTGCGCCGACTGGAGGAGGCCCTGATCCGCACCTGCGCCGTCCTCGGCCTGGTCACCACCCGGGTGGAGGGGCGCAGCGGGGTGTGGGTACTGGGTGATGCCGCTCCGGACGCGATCCCCGCCTCCGCCGGTGGGTTGGCCCTGGACTTCGACCCCCGGTTGAACGACGAGGAGTTCGACCCCCGCCTGTGCGGTCCGCAGTACGCGCCGTCCAACGCCGGGCAGCGGGGCGAGGACCGCAAACTGGCGGCCATCGGCATCCGGGTGGCGAAGGGCGTGACCATGCACGGCTTCGCCCTGAACTGCAACCCCGACAACACCTTCTACGACCGGATCGTGCCGTGCGGCATCCGGGACGCGGGGGTCACCTCGCTCTCCCGGGAGCTGGGGCGGGAGGTGACCGTCGCCGAGGTGCTCCCCGTGGTGGAGCGGGAACTGGCCGCCGTCCTGGGTGCCGAGGTACCCGAGCCGCGCCCGGTGTGACCG